>JBBQFW010000080.1:0-14466 GCA_038322445.1 Gemmatimonadales bacterium | reverse complement strand
ACCACCACCTCCGCCGCCGCCCCCCCACCCGCCCATGAAGGGCAGCCACCATGGGAAGCAGCCGCGGCGACGTCCTCCGCCGCGGAAGATGTTCAGCACGAGGAAAAGCACGACCAGGAGTACCCACGGCGGAATCCCTCTCGAGCGTCCCGAGGTGGGCTGCGCACGCGGGACACGCATCACCGGGGCGTGAAGCGCCGTATCCAGCGACACGTTGAACTCCTGCGCGAAGCGCTGCGCCACGCGCAGTGTGATCAGTTCGAGCGCGCTACTGTAGTCCCGCTGCTGGAAGAACGGCGTGGCCTCGCGACAGATCTCCCCTGCCGTGGCGTCGGTGATGAAGCCTTCGGCGCCCTGGCCGGTCTCGATGCGGCAGCGACCCGCGTTATCGGACGCTGTTTCCTTCGGGACCACCAGGATGACGACGCCCGCGTTGCGCGACTTGTCGCCGATGTCCGCGAGGTTGCCGACCTTCCACTCGCGTCCGATGCGCAGCGCGATCTCCGCCTTGTCGCGTCCACCCAGGTCAGCCAATGTGACGACGGCGATCTCGCCCTTGGTCTTGTCACGGACGTCCTGCGCGACCTGCTCGATGTGCGCCGCGGCCGCCGGTGACAGCACGTGGGCGAAGTCGTTCACGAGGCCGTGCGGCGCCGGGATCTGCGGTCCGCCCTGAAGCAGCGCCACGACTGCGAATACGGCCGTACGGACCGCGAGAGTGTATGCCATTGGATCGGAAAGGGTTCTTTCGGGCAGTAGTATGGCAGACGGCGGGCCAGAGGCCCAGCTCGCCGGTGCGCACACGTGCCGGTTAACTTCAGGGCACGCCACTCATCCCCCAGCTCACCGCCTCATGTCGCGCCTCGCCTCCATCCGTCTGATAGGCACCGTGCTGCTCGTGTCCGTCGCCGCCTGTGCGAAGACCGATGCCGCCGCCACGCAGAAGGTCGCCGCCTCCGGTGGCGACGTTTCGAGCACCGCCAAGCCGGCCGCCGCGCCTGCCGCCGCTCCCGCCAGCCTGCCCGGACTGCCGACCGACTCCATCAGCACGCTCGCCGACGCCGGGCGCATTCGCGGTAATGCCGCCGCCCCGATCTGGCTCATCGAGGTCAGCGATTTCCAGTGTCCCTACTGCAAGCGCTGGCACGACGAGACCTATCGGGTAATCGACAAGGAATTCGTGCAGACCGGCAAGGTGCGCCTCGCCTTCCTGAACTTTCCCATCCCGTCCATCCACCCGAACGCCCTTGCCGCCGCGGAAGCTGCCATGTGCGCGTCGGTCCAGGGGAAGTTCTGGCCCATGCACGAGTCGTTGTTCAACAAGCAGGACGCGTGGGCCAAGATGAACAACCCGATGCCGGCATTCGATTCCTTGTCGCAGGCTGCGGGCGTGGACACCAACCGCTGGCGCGCATGCGTCGCCGGCCACTCGGCGCTGGCGCTGATCAATGCGGACCGCGACCGCCTCGGCACCCGCGGGGTGCAGTCGACGCCGACCTTCTTCGTCGGCGACGAATCCGTGCTCGGCGCGCAGCCCGTCGACAGCTTTCGCGTGATCATCAATCGGCAGATCGCGAAGGCCTCCGGCGCTCGCTGACCAGCTCGGCGTAGTTCGCAATGAACGGCGCGCTTCGCATCGGCTATGAGGGCGCGGCGCACCTGGCCCGCGCCCTTTCTGCGATCGCGCCCTCCGGCCGCAACAAGCTCGTCGAGACTTTTGCGTTGCGCCGGGGCGCTGTCGAGCGGTTCGAGCAATTCCAGCGCGATGCCTCGCGTCCGTTGCTCTGGATGCATGCACCGAGTGTCGGTGAGGGGTTGCAGGCACGGCCGGTCATCGAGCTGGCCAGGCTTCGCGACCCCGCGCTCCAATTGGCCTACACGTACTTCTCTCCGAGTGCGCGCGCGTTCGCCGCAACGCTGGCCGTCGACTTCCAGGACGTCCTGCCGTTCGACGAGAGCAGCGACATGCGTCGTGCGCTGAAGGCACTGGCACCGACCGCGCTGGTGTTCAGCAAACTGGATATCTGGCCCACCCTCGCGCGCGAGGCGAAGGCGCGCGGCACTCGCCTCGGCCTCATCAGCGCGACGATGTCGCGTGGCTCCTCGCGCCGGTCGGGTCTCGCGTCCGCGCTGCTCCACGATGCCTACGCCCGCGTCGATCGCGTGGGGGCCATCAGCGCGGATGACGCCGACCGTCTCGTCGCTCTCGGTGTTCCGGCGTCACGCGTGAGCATCACGGGCGATACGCGCTACGACCAGGTCTGGGCGCGCGCGCACCCGGCTGATGCCTCGATCCGTCCGTTCGCATCCCTGGCGACTGACCGGCCGACGCTCGTTGCCGGCTCGACGTGGCCTTCCGATGAGGCAGTGCTGCTCCCCGCGTGGGCGACGTTGCGAGCGCGATCGTTCGACGCGCGGCTGATCATTGCGCCGCACGAGCCGACGCCGGAACACGTCGGTACCGTCGAGCGCTGGGCTGCGGACGCCGGGTTGCGTTGGGCCCGGCTCGGAGACGCAACCGTCGATTCTGACATCATCATCGTGGATCGCGTCGGTGTCCTCGGCGACCTGTATGCGTTGGCAAGCGTCGCGTATGTCGGCGGAGCGTTCCACGCGGCCGGGCTTCACTCCGTGCTGGAACCGGCGGCGTTCGGCGTACCGGTGCTCTTCGGGCCGCGGTATGCGGATAGCCGGGATGCGGTGCTGCTCCGCGATGACGATGCCGCGATCAGTGTGTCCGATTCGGCGGCGCTCGTCATTGCCCTGGGGCAGTGGCTGCCGTCAGTGGCGGAACGTAAGGCCGCCGGCGATGCCGCGGCGCGCGTAGTGCACCGAGGGCTCGGTGCGGCGGAGCGGTCGTACGCGCTGGTGAGGGAGCTGCTTGCTTAGCGCTTCCTGAGGGTATTCGAATCGTGTCGCATCAGGGTGGCGACAGCACGAACAACAACAACAGCAACGGATATTTGGCGCAGAGGTTGCGAAGGGCGCAGAGGACTACGGAACATCAACGTCCGTGTACGTTCTCGCCCTCCCTGTTCGTCTTTTCGCTCGCTGCCCAGTGATTGCAGGGGGAGGAGGATGGAAAGCGCTGTCCTCTGCGCTCTCTGCGACAAAGCTCTTTTCAGAGCGTCCAATGGACTATTGACTCGCCGCGGCGGACTCCACAATCGGCGACGACGCACTCTGCGGTCGATGCAGGAAGAATCCCTGCACCAGGTGGACGCCGAGATCCTGTACCGTCTTGAATTCCTCCGCGCGCTCGACGCCTTCCGCGATGACCTTGGCGCCATGGTCGTTCGCGAAGCGCACCATCGTCTGCACCAGGTTCTGCTTGATGAAGTTGGAGTCGATGGAATTGATGAGCGAGATGTCGAGCTTGATGAAGTCCGGCTCCAGGTTCGCGATGGATCCCAGACCGGCATAGCCACTGCCCGCATCATCGACGGCGAACCGGAATCCGCGTTCACGAAAGGCCTTCAACCGCCCACGGAACTTGGGATAATCCTTGATGGCGGTGCGCTCCGTGATCTCGATGACGACGCGCGAGGGCTCCGACACCTCGTCCTCGTTGAACATGGGATCGGCGAAGTCGTGCGGATCGACGTTGAGGAAAAGCAGCTGGTCCCCTTCGAGCCGCGTGCTCATCCCCTCGAGCGCACGTTCGCGACACAGGCGGCTCAACTCCCAGATGAGGTCCGCCTCGGCGGCGACGTCGAACATCACCTCGGGGCTGCGCAGCGTGCGTAGCGTGCCGCGAGCGAGGGCCTCGTAGCCAAAGATCTCGCGCGTGGACGCGACGACGATTGGGTGGTAGTCGACGTAGACGCCGCGATCGCGAATTGCCGCCTTGAGGTCGGCCACGCGACGACCGCGCTCGCGCTGCTCCAGTGAGCGCGATGCGTTCTGCGCCTCCCGGATGCCGCGGTAGATGATGCGCTCAAGGCGAAGCTTCGGGTTGTAGTGCAGGTGCGCGCGGCCGACATAGATGTCGAAGAGTGCGGCGATGTCCTCGCCATGCACCGCTTCGATCTGCCCCGCCACGTGGCGCTGGAGGCGCGTCACCATCTCGGTGATCTCGCCGTCGGTTGCTGCGGCGACGCCGCTGGCCGGCACGTGGAAAAAGATGAAGTCGTCGTCGTTGCTGAAGCTGACCATCACGCGCGAGGCGCGCAGGTCGTCGTCATCGAGGAAGCTGCGCACCGCGCTGGCGGTGGTCTCGAGCACGGCATCGAGCTTCTCCCAGCCGTAGATCTCCTCGATCTTCGAGTAGCGCACGAAGTTGAGGTAGAGAACGACGAGCTCGCCGCGCTCCTTGAACACCTGACGCGACCGCTCGATCGCAACCGGGAGCGTCGGCAGGCCGGTGAGCGAATCGTGCAGCATGTTCTCGAGCTCGGTCTTGTCGGCGCGCTCTTCCGCGGCGGCGCCGAGCGCAGCTGCGCGAGCAACGGCAGACCACGTGCGGGCGGCAATCTCCTCCGGGGTTCCGGGAAGGAGGTACCACTCTTCCGCGCGCAATTCCACCGCACGGCGACGTCCCGCTTCGTCGGTGCACCCGACGACGACAGGCAAGCCGCGTGCGTGCGCGGCCTCGATGCTGTCGCGGAGATCGCCCGGCCGGTCCGTCGAAATGAGGAGCGCGCGCACGCCGGACTCGGCCAGCGCGGTTGCCAGCTCATCATGCGTTCGGCAGAGCGCGGTCCAGCCGTCGAGCAGCGCCACGGCGGCGCCGATAGCCGGGTCGTCGGAATCCGTCAGCAGTATGGAGTCGGTCACGGCAGCCGCTTCACGAGCACCAGCATGCGAACATCAGCTCGCGACGCGCATTTGCTCGAGGTTTCGCTGCACAGTCTTGGCCAGCGTCGGAAGGTCAAAAGGCTTCTCCACGTAGTCGTCGGCGCCAAGCTGCATCGCCTCGCGTTTGTCGTCCCAGGCATCGAGTGCCGTGACCATGATGATGCGAACCGTCTTCCCCAGCACGGGGTTCTGCTTCATGAGGCGGCAGACCTCCCAGCCATCCCGACCCGGCATCATGACATCGAGGAGCACGAGGGCAGGCCGGACGGTCTCGAAGAGAGCTAGCGCTTCGTCACCATCATGCGCAACCGTGATAGGATAGCCGCGGATCTCCAGGTACTGCCGGATGATCTCCGCGTTGTCGTGGTTGTCGTCGACCACCAGAATGGGTGGCAGTGCCGCGTTCGTCGTCTGCACCGAATACTCTCCCGCGTCCACACATGGCGGCGCCATGGACGGCGCCTCCTGCCTTGCAGGGCAAGTCAGGGGCCATATTGCCTCTCCACTGCGGAGCACGCAACTCAGCGCCGGATCGTCACTTCCCGAATGCCGGACGTCAGCGGCACCCGCTGCTCCCCGCCTCCGGGCCAGCGAACCCAAACGGCCGTGGGAGTGCTGGACAGCCCGAACACCTGCGTCGCTCCATTCTGGGACCAGTAGCCGGACCCGGCCTGCACCTCCCGCACGGGCCCCATCCGGTCGCCGTAGACTACTCGTATCTGGGCGCCAATGCCATCGGGATTCATTGCGCTCCCACGGAGCCGGACCCGGAGGCCGGGCTTGCCGAGCCGATTGTGGTAGAGCCGAGTCGTGGAGGCATTCTGTGAGACCGCCAGGTCGAGCCGACCGTCGCCATCGTAGTCGGCGTACGCCGCTCCGCGCTGGTCGCCGTAAACCATGATCCCCGATGCGCGCCCAGTCATCGGCGAGAAGCCGCCCGTCCCGTTGCCGCGCAGCAGCAACCCACGCCCCGCGTCGTAACGCGGCAGTCCGACGGCCGTGTACGAGAAATTCTGCGCCAGGTAGACATCCTCGTTGCCGTCGCCGTCGAAGTCCGCGATGCCCACGTAGAAGGCGGGTGCGAACTGCGCTTCCACGGGCAGCGGCACGGCCACGAAGTGATCGCCGCGGTTGAGGAACAGCGTGTGATTCAACGTTCTGATCTCGGTCCGCTCGGCCTTCGCCATCGCAGGGCCGAGGATTTGTTCGATGGTCGCATCGGCGTATTCCCCGAAGGAGCGAATCCGCGTGGCGAGGTCCGTGAGCACCACCCGCATGCGCTGATACCCATTCAGCGGCGACAGCCCCGTGATGCGCGCATCGTTGCGCGCCTGGACGATCTCCTCCTCGCCCGCCGTCCCGAGCGGCCCGTGCAGCATCACGAGGGGATGTGCGCTGTCGGCGGGGGCCGATGTGTTGCGTCCCCAACTGGTGGCGATGAAGTCGAGACGTCCGTCGCCGTCGACGTCACCCGCCGCAATACCGTTCCATCGACTCGGGAGCCCGTCCAGCCCCCACGACGACGCGGCGCGAACGAAGTGGCCACCCTCGTTCAGCAGCAATACAACCGATCCCCATTCGCGGGCCAGGAGGAGGTCGGGCTTTCCGTCCCCGTTGACATCGGCGAACATGGCGCTCGAGACAAGCCCGATGTCCTTCAGCAATGCAGAGCCGGCGGTATCGAGCACGTACTGCCCGCCAATGTTGCGGTAGAGCTCCGACGACGCGGCGGCAGGGTATCGCGACGGAATGACCCGCCCGCCCACGAACAGGTCGAGGGTACCATCGCCGTCGTAGTCGGCCGCTGCCAGCGGGCCCGTAGACGATGGCAATGCGGGAACCGCAATCGTCATCGACGCGGCCACACCCGAGCGCGAGGCAGCAACGCGCACCACGGAGGGAGATGCGGCCGCCGCACCCTCCCAGCTCGACACGCCGAGCAGCAGGTCCGCCGTCCGGTCTGTCGCGACGCCGAGCACGGTGGTGAGGTCGGCGGTTGCCGTCGGGCCGGCGTTACGCTCCGGCACGAGCGCGCCACCGGCATTGTGAAACACGCCGAGCCGACCGCCCTTCCCCGTTCCGACGATGAGGTCTTCGCGCCCATCGCGATCGTAGTCGAACCAGGCGACGCCAGGACCCATCTGCGACAGCGAATTCGGAAGCAGGAACTGACGCGCCCAGTCGTCGTACGGCGGGTCGACATGCGTATGTCCGCCGAGCTGCGACGTGACATCCTCGAACAGTCCTTCCGCATGCGTCGAATCTGGCGGCGAAGCGGTTGCCGCTGCGGCCGGCCCCTCCGTCACTTCATACTGCCGATTCGCCCGCACGTGTTCGATCCTCGTCCGCTGGCCGTCGCGCCACTGGATCACCAGCGTGGCACTGTCGGACGTGCCCATCGCGAACGATGCCTCGTAGTCGCTGTGCGAGAGGTAGAGTCCACCCACCTGTACCTCGCGCTGTTGCGCGGGCACGGCGCCGCCGAGCAACCGAATCATCGCGCCAACAGCGCGCGTGTTGGGAGCGCGCCCCCTCAGCGTGACCGCGACGCGCTTTGCCGAGGCGTCATTGCGCAGCAGCTCCGCCGGTGCGCCCAATCGATTGACGACGACATCCAGGTCGCCATCCCCGTCGAGATCTGCCACTGCGATCGCGTGCGAGATGTCTGCCTCCGTGCCGAAGCGCCAGTGCTCGCTGGCGTCCTCGAAGGTGAGGTCGCCGCGATTCCGGAATGCGACGTTCTTCAGCGGAAGCCGGGGATACTCCCACCGCTCCCGCTGCCACTGAACGCGTGTCACCCCACTCTGCAATCGCTCCTGCGTGTCGGCGTCCATGAGGTCCCAGCGATGGCCGTTCGCAATGAGGATATCCTGCCAGCCATCGAGATCGACGTCGAGAAACATGGTGGACCACGACCACCCACTCGCCTGCACCCCCGCAAGCTGGCCGATCTCGGCGAAGGTTCCGTCGCCGCGATTGAGGAAGAGCGTGTTCCGCTGCTGCTGTAGTTGCGTTTGCAGGTCACCGGGCTTCTTCGGCAGCGCGGTGTGCGTTGGCATCTGCGTCTTCAGCCGACGCGCATCGTTGCTCAGCATGTCCGTCACGAACAGGTCGGGCAGGCCGTCCCCGTTCACGTCGGCGACATCGATGCCCATCGACGAATTGCTCGTCTGACGCTGCGCCATCCAGCTTGCGCGCTTGAAATTGCCATGACCGTCGTTGAACCAGAGCTCGTCGTTGTCCTCGAAATCGTTCGCGACGTAGAGATCGGGCGCGCCATCTCCATTGAGGTCGACAAACCTGGCGCCGAGCCCGAATGACTGTGGCTCCTCGGACAGTTGCTTCCCGGACGCATCGCGAAAGCGGCTGGCGGTGAGCGGGACGCGCGTAAAACGCCCACCGGTGTTGAGGTAGAAATCGTCGCGCTCGCCGACCATCGACAGGTTCAGGCCGCCCATGTCCGGGCGCATCACGAGCCTGAAGTCTTTCTGGCTCTCTGGTACGACCTCGTACTTGTCACCGACCTTTCGCACCAGGCGATTCTGCGTCCGTTCCTCGGGCGGAATGGTGTCGACCGGACTGTAGGGCTTGTAGTTGGCCACGTACAGGTCGAGAGTGCCGTTTCCGTCGACGTCCGCCATCGTGATCGCACTCCCGCCGCGGCCCGTCGCATCGAGTCCAAGGTCGCGATGCTCGGCGAAGACACCCTTGCCATCGTTGATGAAGACGGCATTCGGTCCCGTCGTGGAAAGGAGCACCAGATCGAGGTCGCCATCGCCGTCCACATCCGCGAACGCGGCGGCACTTGAATGCTGGTCGCACGCGCCGACACCGGCCCGCTCGGTGATGTCCTCGAACTTCCAGTCGCCGAGGTTGCGATAGAGTTTGCTGCAGCCCTGCGTCTTCGCGAGGAACACGTCGGGACGGCCATCACCATCGACGTCACCCAGCGCGACGCCGCCTCCCTGCGCCAGCATGCGGTTGCCCAGCAGGATGGAGTCGCTGGCCTCATTCTGGAAGGTGACGCCGCTTCGGCCTCCTTCCATGTGCGTAAAACCCGGTTCTCCGCCGGATACTTCGAGGTCGCGCCACCGATAGCCCCGCTCCTGGTGCCAGGGCGGCGGCGCGTGCTCCGTGCAGGCGCCCATACTCGTGATCAGCGCTGCCCAAAGCACAAAACGCGTGCAGTCTAAACTGGACCAACGCGCAGGTTTGCCGAGGCGCACACCGGGTATTTGTATCGTTTTCAAGGATGTGTGCTTGGTACGGATTCTGGCAAACGACCTGGCCACTCTACGGCCCACGCATGGTCTTGTTGCCTTGACGACGGACGCTGCAGAGTGAACAATGTGGGCGCGAACGCCATTAACACCATCCGCCGCTCGTCACGCGCCCGTGGAGTAATGCGCCACTACTTCCTGCAGTCTGCCCCGTTACGCCACGCACTCGCCGTCATGACGCTCGTGGCCGCCGGTGCGCCGGTGCCTGCGCAGTCGATTCGTGGTGTCGTGGTCGATCCCGCCGGGAATGGCGTCGCGGGCGTCGTGGTGACGCTGCTCGACAGCGTTACGAACACCAGGGGCCGCGCGTTGAGCACCATGCGCGGCGAGTTTCGCGTCGCGTCGCTCGTCGCCGGCACCTTTCGCGTGCGCACGCTGCGCATCGGGTTCCGGCCGGTCATTTCGGCGCCCGTCGCCCTCGCCGCAGGCCAGGAGATCGAACAGCGCATCGAGCTGACCGGCGTGCCCTTCTCGCTCGACACGGTACGGGTGATGGCGCAGAGCTCGTGCGAGGGCGCGGGCGACTCCACCCTGGCGACGTACGCGGTGTGGGAGCAGGTGCGGGCCGCGCTCACCGCCACGCAGCTCAGCACCGCCGATCGACCCATCACCGCCACGTCGGTCCTCTATGAACGCACGCTCGACAAGACCTCGAGGCGCGTCACGGCGGAAAGGGTCGCCGTTCGCACGGCGGTGGCGACGCAGCCCTGGCGTTCGTACGACCCGCAGCAGTTGCACAAGGAGGGCTACGTCCTCTCGCAGCACGACTCCACGGCGTATCTCGCACCGGGCATCGATGCCCTGCTGTCGCCGGAATTCCTCGACGACCACTGCTTCAAACTCGAGCAATCGCCCGACTCCGCGACCATCGGCATCGCGTTCGAGCCCACCCGCGAGCGCGGCGAAACCCCGGAGATCCGCGGCACACTCTGGGTCGACCGCCGGTCGTCGCAGTTGCGATCGGTGGACTTCGGCTACACCAACGTCTTTCGCGAGCGCGAACGACCGGCGGGCGGCAGCATGGACTTCGCTCGGCTGCGCGACGGTGGCTGGGTCATTTCCCGCTGGTCCATCCGCATGCCAGTCATCTCGCGCCTGGCGGTCCGCGGGATTCCGCTGGCTTTCATCTCATCCTTTCGCCTGAGCGGCGGTGATCTTTCGCTGGCCATGCGCGGTCGCGACACGCTGTGGGCACGCCCTTCCCTCGCATTGCGGGGCACCGTCGTCGACTCGGCATCACGCGCGGGCATCCCCGGCGCGTACGTCACGCTCGCGGGGACGCGATTCGCGGCGGTTTCGGATTCCACGGGACACTTCGCCATGTCCGCGGTGCTCCCTGGTGAGTACACCGCCGAAGTCCATACCCCGGACCTCGACCGCATCGACGCTGTGAGTGAATCATTGGTGTCGTTCACGGACAGCGCCGCCAGTGTGCTCATCCGTGTCCCCACGTCCGCGCAGATTGGCGCCGCGATGTGTGGCGTGGAGGCCATCCGCACGAGCGGGATCATCATCGGCAACGTGGCGCAGAAGGACGATTCGGTTCCGCCGTACAATGTGCGCGTCTTCACCGAGTGGAAGGGCGGGAGCGATGTCCTGCAGACCCTCGAGGCGCGCACCGATTCGAGTGGACGCTATCATGTGTGTCGCGTTCCACTCCGCACCGCGCTGGTGGTCCGCGCGCTCACCGACAGCGCGAGCGCGATCCCGGCGCTCGCGCAGATCGACAGCGGGCTGTTCGCGCACGTGGACCTGGTGGTCGACCGACGTGTTGCGCACGGAACCCTCTTCGCCGGCGTGGTCTACCTCGACTCCACGCACACGCCCATCGCTGACGCCGAGGTATCGCTTCCCGAGCTTTCACTCACCGCGCGATCGAACGAGCGCGGCATCTTCCGGATCGCGGAGGTTCCGCCCGGCACGCACGCCCTCATCGTTCGCAAGGTGGGATATGGCGCTCTCGAGACGCGGGTCACCTTCAACGTGGGCACCTTGCAGCGCGAAGTCTTCCTCACGCGCACGACGACGCTCGACTCGGTAAAGGTGGTGGCGCAACGCCCCATCATCCAGGAATTCGAGGAGCACAGGAAGCTCGGCATGGGCAAGTTCATCACGCGCTCCCAGCTCGAGTCGCGCGATGGGCGTCGTCTCGGCGAGTTGCTGTCGACGCTGGCGGGCGTCCACATCACGGGCAAGTCACCGAAAGCGTATGTGGGCGGTAGCCGCGCGCCCCGCAGCATCAGTGCGCCGAGCTGCCTGGCCAACGTCTACCTCGACCGCATGCTCATGTACGGACGACCCGGCGATCCCCCCTTCGACGTCAACACGATCGCTCCCGAGGAGATCGAGGCCATCGAGTACTACGCCAGCGCGGCGGTCACGCCCATGGAGTACTCGACCCTGAACTCGGCCTGCGGTGTCATCGTGATCTGGACGCGTCGTTGACGGACGATGCCACCCCGGCCCCATGGGCGTCGTGGGTGGCGCCCCTGTGCGTAGGGCTCATCACCTTCATCGCGTTTGTTCCCGGCCTCCGCAACGGATTCGTCAGCTGGGACGACGACAAGAACTTTCTCGCCAATCCGCACTACCGCGGCCTTGGGGTCGAGCAGTTGCGCTGGATGTGGACCACGTTTCACATGGGCCACTACATCCCGCTCACGTGGATGACCCTTGGGCTCGACTACCTGCTCTGGGGCATGAATCCGCGAGGCTACCACCTGACGAGCCTCCTGATTCACGTCGGCAATGCGATCGCCCTCTACTACGTCGCGCTGCGGATCCTCGCGTCTGACACGGCCCGCCACCGCGTGATCGGCAGCGATGATCCCCGCTACGCCACGGCCGTCGAACAACGTGCAGTAACCCTGGCCGCGATGTTCGCGGCATTGCTCTTCGCCGTGCATCCACTCCGCGTCGAATCCGTTGCGTGGGTCACGGAGCGACGCGATGTCCTGTCGCTCTTCTTCGCCCTCCTCTGCGTCCTCACCTACATCCGCTCGGCGAAGCACCCCGCACCGCGGCGCTGGTACTGGACGTCGGTGCTGCTGTTCGCCTGCGCGCTGCTGTCGAAGGCGACCGTCGTCACGCTGCCGGTCGTGCTGCTCATCGTGGACGTGCACCCCCTGCGTCGGATCGCGTGGCGCGAGCATCGGATGCCCGCGCTCCGCGGTGTCGTGTTGGACCTGCTGCCATTCGTGCTGCTGTCCGCTGCGGTGATGGCACTGTCCGTTGTCGCACTGCATCCCGGCGAACAGCTCGGATTCGGCGGCAAGATTGCGGTGTCCGCGTTCAGCCTGTCGTTCTCCCTCTGGAAGACCTTCGTACCAACCGGTCTTTCGCCCCTTTACGAGATGCCGCGGGTGATCGACCCCGTTGCCGCACAGTACCTCGCGAGCTACGCGACGGCACTCCTGGTCACGCTCGCCATCGTGGCGTGGCGCCGGCGCTGGCCCTCGCTTGCGGCCGCATGGATTGCGTTCGTCGTCCTTTCACTCCCCATGCTCGGCGTCATCCAGAATGGTCCGCAGATCGCCGCGGATCGCTACACGTATCATGCTGCCCCAGCGCTTGCATTGCTCGCGGGCGTCGCGGTGATCCACGCGCTCGCACACGTGCGCCTGGAGCGGATGCGGCTTGTCGGCGTGGCAACCGCGCTTCTTCTCGTCGCCCTCACGTGGAGACAGTGCGGAGTCTGGAAGGACTCCCGCACCCTCTGGGCGCGCGTGCTGGCGCTCGATCCGGGTTCCGCCTATGCGCACAGCGCGACAGCGACCCTTCTCTATCAGGACCATCGCATCGATGAGGGAATCGCGCAGAGCCGGATTGCCACCGAGCTCAATTCGGCCCTCCCCGAGGCGCACAACAACTTCGGGGTCGGACTATCGCGGCAGGGTCGCTACGAGGACGCCATCCCGCATTTTCGCCGGGCCATCGACCTCAAACCGTCCTACGACGAGGCGCATGGCAACCTGGGCCTGGCCCTCGCGCGCCTCGGCGACCCGGATGGCGCGATCGACCAGTTCCGGCTCGCGCTGACGAACAATCCCGACAACGCGGACACGCATGTGAACTGGGGGAATGCCCTCGTGCGCGCAGGACGCAACCTCGAGGCCATACCGCATTACGAGGCCGCGCTGGCCATTCGGCCGGATGACGCCGACGCACACCTCAACTGGGGCGTCGCACTCGCGCGCGACGCGCAAATCGGCGCGGCCATCGGCCACTTCCGACAAGCACTCGCGCTGGACAGCAGTTCGGCCGACGCGCGGCGCTACCTCGATCGCGCCGTGGCGCTCAACAAGTAGCAAACAACTGCGTCAACTGGTATCCATGCTGAAATTCGTCATTCCCGCAAAAGCTGGAATCCATTTGGGCTCAGGGAACATGGATTCCCGCTTTCGCGGGAATGACCAACCGGCCCTCCGATTCCCTATAGATTTCCCGACGACCACGCGTTCATACTCGCGGACTTCGGGTTGACACCTATTGGTGCGGCGTGGCCAGCTCGGTGATCGACAGGTTCGTCCCCGACCGCACCGGCCCAGCGTACACCTGATGCAAGCCTGACGGCCGGTCGATCGCGAAGGACTCCACGTGATCGGCGTCGCCGAGACCGAAGTAGAGCGGCAGGTCACTCTGCGAGAGAGAGCCTGACTTGCCGTCCATCACCTTCGTCAGGCGGCGGTGGTCGGGTAGCATGGCGGTCACCACCGCGACGAGCCCCTGCCGATTCGAGCGCGTACGGACGAGCCGCACCTTCACGAAGTTCACCTTGCGGGTGGCAGCGAGCGTGGAGATGAGCAGCTGTGGCGCAGCGTTGAACTCGTTCGTGATGATGTCGAGGTCTCCGTCCACATCGAGCAGTACCGCCGACCGCGTGCCACGCGGAGCCATGATGGTCAGCGCGCCCTTGGTATCTCCACGGCAGCCGAGCTCCTTCGCATTGGGGCCCGCACAGATAGTGCAGCTCTTGTTGCCCGTGTCGCGTCCCGCGCAGTCGAGCTGCATCCACTCCTGCTCGATCCCACCGACCGCATGCGGCTCGATGCCCAGCACGAACTCGGGATGCGTAAAATGCTTTCCGCGCTCGTTGAGGAGCATCGCGTTCGTCGAATAGCGGTACGGGAAGTTCATGCTGCCGGTGATGCACACGTCGTCCCAGCCATCGGCATTCACGTCATCGTCCATCGCCGTTGGCGTCGAACACCTTTGCGCCCATGGCGCCCCATGGGGTGCGGGGGACATGCTCGGCGGTCGCGTCGTGAAAGCGCTGGCCGCGATCGTTCAGCCAGAGGTGATTTGCGCCCTGCATGTTGAGGACGTAGAGATCCGGGTAGCCGTCGTTGTTGGCATCGAGTGTCACGGCGTCGCCGCTCCAGCTGACGTC
>JBBQFW010000079.1:0-14527 GCA_038322445.1 Gemmatimonadales bacterium | reverse complement strand
CGATGGAATTACATACACGGGACGTACACAGAACGCGAAACGACGGGCCGAGCCACAGCCCGGACACCCTCGTTTCACAGCGGATCGGGAGAGATTCGAACTCTCGGTACGCTTGCACGTACACACACTTTCCAGGCGTGCGCCTTAAACCACTCGGCCACCGATCCCACGTGCGGTCTTGATCAGCGACCGCCACCGCAACACCAAGCGCGCCGGGCGGCGCAATCCTCCGACTCAGCGCGCTTGCTTCACTGCTCCGAACGCCCGCAAGCGGACAGGGTGAGATTCGAACTCACGATACCCTTGCGGGTACGCCGGTTTTCGAGACCGGTGCTTTCAACCACTCAGCCACCTGTCCGGAACAGCCGGGTAATTTACCTCGACGGTGGGGGAGTGTCAACGAAACTGGCCGTGCGCCGCGCTGCGAAGAACTCCCGCAGAACTGCGCCGCACTCCGCTTCACGCTCACCGCCGCGCACCTCTGGGCGGTGATTGAGCTGCGGGTGGCGAAGCACGTCACCGAGGGAGCCCGCCATGCCGGCCTTCTCGTCCCACGCGCCAAATACCACGCGATCGACGCGCGCGAGCACGATCGCTCCCGCGCACATCGCGCAGGGCTCGAGCGTCACGTACAGCGTGCACCCATCCAGACGCCACCCGCCCACCGCAGCATTCGCGGCGCGGATCGCGAGTGATTCCGCGTGAGCCGTAGCATCCCCATCGCGGATGGTGCGGTTGCCCGCGCGCGCAATCACGCCGCCGTCGCGCACGATGATCGCGCCGACCGGCACCTCGCCCGCCGCTGCGGCGAGCCGCGCCTCGTCGAGCGCGACCGCCATCCACTGCCGATCCGACTCCGCTCGTCCCGTCAGGGTCACTCGGGCGACGCGGGCGTTGCGGCGAGCACTGCGGCCCGGCGCTCGAACGCGAGGGATCCGCTGCCACTGACCGTCGCGACGATGGTGTCCCCATCGTGGAACTCGCCCTCGAGCAACCGCAGTGCAAGCGGATTCTGGATCATCCGCTGAATGGCGCGCTTGAGCGGCCGCGCCCCGAACGCGGGGTCGTAGCCTTCCACCGCGAGCAGGTGCTTCGCCTCGGGTGTGATCTCGAGCGACAGCTTCCGATCAGCCAGCAGCCGCTCGAAGCGCTTCAACTGCAGCTCGACGATGTGCTCGATCTCCTCCATGCCGAGTGGACGGAAGATGATGATGTCGTCGACGCGGTTGAGGAACTCAGGCTTGAAATGTCCCTGGAGCGTCTTCATCACCTGCACCTCGACCGCAGCGAGATCGCCGCCGGAGTTCTCGAGGATATAGTGGCTGCCGATGTTCGACGTCATGATGATCACGGTGTTCCTGAAGTCCACCGTGCGCCCCTGCGAGTCCGTCAGCCGGCCGTCGTCGAGAATCTGGAGCAGGACGTTGAAGACGTCGGGGTGCGCCTTCTCGATCTCGTCGAAGAGGATGACGGAGTACGGGCGCCGCCGCACAGCCTCCGTGAGCTGTCCGCCTTCTTCATAGCCGACATACCCCGGCGGCGCGCCGATGAGTCGTGCGACGGCGTGCTTCTCCATGTACTCGGACATGTCGATGCGCACCATGGCCTGCTCATCATCGAACAGGAACTCGGCGAGCGCGCGCGCGGTCTCGGTCTTTCCAACACCCGTGGGGCCGAGGAAGATAAAGGAACCGATCGGGCGATTGGGATCCTGCAGCCCGGCGCGCGAGCGGCGCACCGCGTTAGCCACCGCTTCAACGGCCTCCTGCTGCCCCACGACGCGACGCGCAAGTTCCTTGTCGAGCTTCGTGAGTCGTTCGCGCTCGCCTTCCATCATGCGGGTGACGGGAATGCCGGTCCACTTCGCCACGACCTCGGCGATGTCTTCCGCGGTGACTTCCTCCTTGAGGAACTGCGGGCGACCATCCACGCTGGCGAGCTTGCCCTCGGCCTCCTTCATCGACGCCTCGAGCGCCGGAATGCGCCCATAGCTGATCTCCGCCGCCTTGGCCAGATCGCCGGCACGTGCCGCCTGCTCTGCCTCGATGCGCGCCTGGTCGATCTGCTGCTTGATCCTCGCGACGGCGCCGAGCGTGTTCTTCTCCTGCTGCCACTGCGCCTTCATGGCGGACGACCGCTCCTTCAACTCGGCGAGTTCGCGCTCGATGATCTTTCGGCGCTCCGTGGACGCGGCGTCCTTCTCCTTCTGGAGCGCGGTCCGTTCGATCTCGAGCTGCATGACGCGACGCTCGACTTCGTCGATCTCCTGGGGCATCGAATCGATCTCGATGCGCAGGCGCGACGCGGCCTCGTCGAGCAGGTCGATGGCCTTGTCGGGCAGGAAGCGGTCGCCGATGTAGCGGTGCGAGAGTGTCGCCGCGGCGATCACGGCGCTGTCCGTGATGCGGATGCCGTGATGTGCCTCGTAGCGCTCCTTGAGGCCGCGCAGGATCGCGATCGTGTCCTCGACGGTCGGCTCGCCGACGTACACGGGCTGAAAGCGCCGCTCGAGTGCCGCATCCTTCTCGACGTGCTGGCGATATTCATCGAGCGTCGTGGCGCCGACGACGCGCAGCTCGCCGCGCGCGAGCATGGGCTTGAGCATCTGGCCGGCGTCCATCGAGCCTTCCGCCTTTCCTGCACCGACGAGGGTGTGCATCTCGTCGATGAAGGTGATGAACTGGTCCTTGTCCTCGGTGAGCTCCTTGAGGACAGCCTTGAGACGCTCCTCGAACTCACCGCGGAACTTTGCGCCGGCGATCAATGCACCGAGGTCGAGCGACAGCACGCGCTTGCCGCGGAGGCTCTCGGGGATGTCGCCGTTGACGATGCGCTGGGCGAGCCCTTCCACGATGGCCGTCTTGCCCACACCAGGCTCACCGATGAGCACGGGGTTGTTCTTCGTGCGGCGCGACAACACCTGGATGACGCGACGAATCTCCTCGTCGCGCCCGATCACTGGATCGAGCTTGCCCTGGCTGGCTGCTTCCGTGAGGTCGCGCGTGTACTTCTGGAGCGCCTGATACTGGTTCTCCGGATTCTGGTCGGTCACGCGATGCGTGCCCCGAATGGCCTCGATGGCCTGCAGCAGCGCCTTGTGCGTTCCGCCCAGGCCGTTGAGCAGCGCCTTCGTCTCGGTCCCCTTGGCGTCGGAGAGTGCGAGGAGCAGGTGCTCGGTGCTCACGTATTCGTCGCCGAGCTTCTTCGCTTCCTTCTCGGACTGGTCGAGGACGGCGGTGAGCTCGCGCGCCATGGTCGGCTGCGCATCGCTCTGTTTCGGATATCGCGCGATCTCGCGCGGGATGGCCTCGCGAAGCGCAGCGACACTCACGCCGAGTTTCTGTAGCACCGGGACGACGATGCTCTCCTCCTGCCCGAGCAGGACGCTGAGGAGGTGCGTGTCGTATACCTGCGGATTGCCAATGCGCCTGGCGTCCGCGATCGCCTCGTTGAGCGCTTCTGCCGATTTTACGGTGAGCTTGTCGGGATTGATCATTCAGACAGGTTACCCCATGGATGGAAATTGTCCATCGACAGGGCAATGCCGGTGCCGCGACGCGCGACACACCGGCAGGTCCGCGCTGACGAATCACGCGCTCTCACGGACAGAGTGGCCGCTATTTCGCGACGATCGCCTTGCGCTGCCGTGGTCGCTCGCTATCGAGCACGAGCTCAATGAGATATACGCCCGGTGCTGCCCGGCGGCCGGATCCCACCGCCTTTCCATTCCAATAGGCGCTGTACTCGCCGCACGGGAGCAAGACGCGCTGCAGCTTCGGCTGCGCGCCGAGCGTGCCCTCGAGGAACGGCACGGCGACGAGCTGCGCGAGCACGTTATAGATCCGAATGGTCACCACCCGCTGCGTCACCGCGCCCTCACACCCCCCAACGGTGAACGGGATGTGCGTATCTGGCTTGAACGGATTGGGGTAGTTCTGTCCGAGGAACGACTGCGTGCGCCCACGGGGCTGCGTTAGCGTATCCTGCCCCGCCGCTTGCCTTGCCTGAACCGCACAAAGGGCGAGCACGAGCACGAGTGCTGGCCTGCGGTGGTACATGTAAACTCCGGCTGACGAAACAGGATTCTGAAGGAGCTCCTGCGACGGGTGAATGTGACGGTCTCAGGGGGTGAAGCTAGGCCTCGCGGAGGAGCACGTCAAGAAATCACAGCGGGTTGCGCGCCCGCGCCGACCAGAGCTATCACGGTACCGAGAGCGCTGAACTCGCTAGCACGTGGGCATCCTGAAACCGTGCTTTGAGATGAGTTCTTCATTCCCGCGCACACGGGAATCCATGTTTCACAATTCCCAAATGAATTCCCGCTTTCGCGGGAATGACGAGCTTCAGGATGGACACTGGCTCGCGCGCTGACTCACCAGCGCTGTTCCTCCCATATTTCGAGCGCGCGCAGTGGACGTCCGTCGGTCAGGTGCTCGGCGAGGAATTCGCGCAGGAGACGCTGGTGCGCGCGGGTGGCGGCGTCGCTGAGTGGCTCGCCGGAATCACCAGCGAGGAAGCGGCGAATGGTGGCACGGGCCTCGGCTGGAAGCACACGTCCACTGGCCGCGATGCGACCGCACCGCTGACAGAGTGCTCCACCGGACCTGTGGCTGAAGAGGACGATCGCGTCGTCCGCCAGTCGGTCATGGCACTCGCCGCAGATGTCGAGCACGGGCGCAAACCCCAGCTCTGCGACGATACGCCACGCGCTCGCCAGGGTGGCCGTAAGGGCTTCATGAGCGGAGGCCGCGGCAAGGGTATCGAGCGCCTCGACCACCACGTCGAAGAGTCCCGCGTCCGCAGCATCTCTTCCAAACCGGAGGGTGAGCTCGGCGATCGCCGACGCGCCGGCGAAACGGCCCATGTCCTCACCGAGAAGCGGCCGCGAACGCACGACATCGAAGCCGCTCAGCGTGTCGAGATCGCGACCCGGCTTGGCATAGAGTTGCGCGTTGCCCTGGGCGAAGAGGTCGAGCGCACTGCCAAAGCGGCGGCTCGACCGCCGGGCTCCCTTGGCGAGCACGCTCCGCACTCCCCCGTCGCGCGTGACCAACCTGAGGATGCGCGATGATTCGAGGTAATCGAACGAATGCAGGACGATGGCGTCGGTGGCGAGGATTGCCATGGGCGCAAGATACTCACCGGCGTGCCTGCCCCGGATCAGAAGCTGAGACGCAGCCCGGCTAGCAGTCGGCGCCCCGGCGCCCGGTATCCCGTGGCAGCCAGGGAAGCGTCGCTCGTACTTGCAAAGTCATAGTTGAATCCGGCCACGTCACTGTAGAGAACATTGAACACATTCTCGGCGCGGAATGTCGCCGTGACCGTGCCCTGGTGATTCTCGAGCAACCGCACCTGCGCCGAGGCGTCCGTGCGGGTGTACGGCGCAAGCGTCACGCGTGAGACGCTCGATCCGCTGTAGTAACTGTCTTCGCGTGTCCCCACCCGATGGGCGCGCAGGTCGAAGCTCCCGAGTGCGGTACCGTAGCCGAGCCCGACGTCGAAGGAATGCATGGGGCGACGAAGCAGGCGCGCACCGGGTGCGAACGCCGCCGTTGCGGCGGACGACGTCCCACGATCGATGACGCGTGCATCGAGATACGTGAACGCCCCGTCCACATGAAGGCCATTGAGGATGGTCGCCCTCGACTCCACTTCCAGGCCGCGCGTGCGCGTGCGCGCGATGTTGCTGTAGTTGGGTGCGGTGGGCGAGTACGTGTAGTCGATGAGGTTGCGGAAGGTGTTCTGGAATGCGGTGACACCGAACATGAGATCATCGCCAATGCGCTGCTCAATGCCCGCATCGATGCTGAGCGATCGCTCGGGATTCAGCGCGGGATTGCCGATGGCGAAGGCGCTTCCGTAGTTCTCGAGAAAGCTTGGTTCGCGAAACGCCGTGCCCACGCTCGCGCGGACGCGCGTGCCCGGCTGTACGGCGGCAGAGGCCGCAGCCCGATACGTCGCGAAATCGCCAAACTGGTCGTTCCGTTCGAAGCGCGCGCCGGCCGTCGCCGTCACGCGGGCGACGGGCGACGAAAGCAGCTGGACGTACACGCCCGAGGTGTTGCGGGTATGTGCCGAGTCGATGCTGCCGCCGAAGTTGTCGGTCGTGCTCGATTCAAAGCGCCACTCGCGCTCGAAGCGGGTGCCGACCATCAGCGATGACGCGGCGGGGAGTGCGAAGGCGACGCGAAGATCCGCGCTGCGCCGCCGCGAGCGTTCCGGCGTGGAGTAGTAGTACCCATTCGTGTCCGCTGGGCTGTTGGGCTGATCGGTCGTGAGGCCGTGCGTGTCGAAGGACGAGAGGGCCAGACGCACTTCGGCTTGCGGCACGATGCGATAGCCGGCGTCGACCCCGACTGCGAGGCGATCGTCGCCGTGCACGGCGTTGCTGTCCACCACCCGGCCGCTGCCGTCGGTCGGAAAGTGGAACTGGTTGTCGGTGTAGCGGGCGGAGAGCGTGGCGTCGGCTTGCATGCCCTTCGCCGTCACCAACGCGCTGCCGACCGACTGCCGAAACCCGCTGTTGAAAGCCTGGAACCCATCGGTCGCGTGCCGCGCGGCCGCTGCGGAGTAGGAGACAATTCCGTTCGCACCGCGCACGGCGCCATCGGCATCGGTGCTCCCGTAGCCGCCAGCGCGGCCACTGACGTCGCCGTGGACGCCCGGGGCACCGTGCGCCGTGAAGAGCTGCACCACGCCAGCCATCGCATCCGATCCGTACAGCACACTCGCCGGCCCACGCACGATCTCGATGCGATCGAGGTTGTCGGTGCTGAGCGAAGAGAAGTCGAACGCGCCGCCTGCATCGTTCACCGGCACCCCGTCGATGAGCACCTTGGCGAACTTGCTCTCGCCGCCGCGGATGAACAACGAGGTGGCGCCGCCATACGAGCCGGTCTGCACCACGGCGAGGCCGGGCACCTGTCGGAGCGCGTCGCTGACCGCAGTGATGCCTTGCGCGCGCAGCTGCGCGCCGGTGATCACCGACACCGAGGACGGCACATGCTCCAGGGACAGCGGTGATCGGGTCGCGGTGACAACGACGGGTGCGATGCGCGCGGTGTCTCGCGCGGCCTGGGCGAAGGCGACACCGGGAAGGACGAAGGCGAGGACGGGCAGCGTGAGTTTCATTGCGGAGTGATCGGGTGTGATGGGGAAACACTGCGTTCGCCGCGTGGGCGAACGCGTAAAGGAATGAGGGCCGGCGCGCCGACGGCGGGATCGCGCGTGACGACGAGCGGCCACTCGTAGACACGCTCGAGGATGGGGCCGCGCATGACACTGGAGACGTCGCCGGCAGCCGCGACGCAGCCGCGATGCAGCAGTACCATGTGGTCGGCGAACCGCGCGACGAGATTGAGTTGATGGCTGACGAGCAGCACGGCCTGCCCTTCGCCAGCGAGGCGGCTGAGGAGCTCGAAGATGCCCATCTCGTGTCCGACGTCGAGGAACGTGGTCGGCTCGTCGAGCACGATCGCGTCGCCGCCCTGCGCGAGTGCGCGCGCCAGCCGAACGCGCTGCCATTCACCACCGGACAGTTCGGTGATGGGCCGATCCTGGAACTCAGCCGTTTCCGTCAGCGCGACGGCGCGCGTGATCGCATCGCGATCCGCACGCCCCGCCATGCGCCAGATGCCGAGATGCGGATAGCGACCAAGGGCGAGGTACTCGCGCACGCGCAAGGGAAACGCTGGCTCCTCGCGCTGCGTCATCACGGCGATGCGCGTCGCCACCACTCGACGACCTTCGTGCCTCAGATCTCGACCATCGAGCGTAATGGTGCCCGACGCCAGGCCCGCGCTGCCGACCAGCGCGCGCACGAGCGTGCTCTTGCCGCTGCCATTCGGTCCCACGACCGCGGTGATCCGGCCGCGTGCCACGAGCAACGACGCGCGCTGCAGCGCCGGCTGCTCGCGGTTCGGGTAGCGTACCGTGACCTCGTTGAACTCGATCATGTGAGTCGCCGCAGCAGCACGAGGAAGAACGGCACGCCGATCAGCGCGGTCACGGCGCCGAGCGGAAGCTCCGCGGGTGGGAGCGCGACGCGCGCGATGATGTCGGCGTACACGACGAGTGCCGCGCCCGCAAGCGTCGCCGCCCCGATGATCGTGCGGTGCGTGCGCGCGCCACCAAGGCGAACCAGGTGCGGCACGAGCAAGCCGACGAAGCCAACGAGACCGGCCGCGCTCACCGTTCCGGCGGCCAGCAGCGCACCGGCGATGTACACGCCGATGGACGCACGCACGACATCCACGCCGAGTCCGGCGGCCGTCTCGTCGCCCAGCGCGAGCACGTCGATGGCGCGCGCCATCGCCAGCAAGGCGAGCACTCCCACGCCCACGAAGAGCGCGAGGGCACGCACCTGAGGCCACGTCGCATCCGCGGCGGAACCCATCATCCACCAGAGCGCGCCGCGCACGGCCGACGCATCCGCATTGGCGAGAGCGACCATGATGACGGAGTTGGCGAACGCGCCGACGATGACGCCGGCCATGAGCACGACGCGCGCATCGCCGCGCCCGCCCGACGCGCGGGCGACAAGCAACGTGAGCGCGACCGCCACGAGTGCGCCGCCAAATCCAGCCACGGGCACCAGCACGAGCGGTGCATGCAGAGCCGTGGCGAGGACCGCCCCGACGGCCGCGCCGCCGGAAACGCCGAGCAGGTAGGGCTCCGCGAGCTTGTTGCGCGTGGCACCCTGTAACGCGGCTCCCGATGCGCCAAGTCCCGCGCCGACGAGCGCCGCGAGGAGGACACGCGGCAGCCGCAGGGTACGCACCACGGCGATCGGCATGGAATCGCCCACGCCCATCACGCCATTCGCAACGTCGGCGAGCGAGAGATGCATGGTGCCGACAAGGACGCCTGCGACGAGCGCAACGACAAGCGCGAGTGCGAGCAGCACCCAGCGTGAGCTGCGCATCTAGAACATCACGCCGGGATGCAGTGCACGCGCGAGCGACAGCGCACTCGCACCCACGCGCGCAGACGGACCGGTGGCGATGGTGCTGTCCACGACCACGACGTGATGGTCGCGGATCGCTCGGAGCGTCTGGAATCGGTCGGACGCGGCGAAGCGCTGGTTCGACGCCGCACTGGCGAGGATGATATCGGGATCGCGGCGCAGGAGCTCCTCGAAGGCCACCGCGGGCGAGGGCTGGGGCAGGTCGCCAAAGACGTTGCGTCCACCGGCAATCTCCAGGAGCTCGTTCAGGAAGCTGCCACCGCCGACCGAAAGCAGGGGCGATTCCCAGAGCGGCCAGAACACGGACGGATGCGGAAGCGCAGCGGTGGCGCGCCGAACGCGATCGAGGGTGGCGCTGACGGAATCGACCGTGCGGTGCGCGGCGGTCGTGTCGCCCGCGAGGCGGCCAAGGATGAGGGTGACGCGCACCATGTCCGCGATGCGGTCGATGCGGTACGCTGCGGTGGCGACACCGCTCGCGCGCAGGCGCCTGGCTGCGTCACGATTGTCCGCGCTGGCGTAGAGGAGCACCAGGTCGGGATGTGCGGCGAGCACCGCCTCCACGTTGGGGCGCAGCCCTGGCCCCATATCCGGAACCGCGCGGACCTCGGCGGGGAAGATGTCGTACGTCGTTCGTCCAACAACGCGCGGCCCCGCGCCAATGGCGAAGAGCAGCTCGGTGGTGGTGGGATTCAGCGAGACGATGCGCTGGGGCGCAGCGCCGATGCGAAGCGTGTCGCCAAAATCGTCCGTGATGGCGCTCGCGCGCTCTGTTGCGCGCCGGTCGCACCCTGCAACGGCGCCGAGCACGGCCAGGAGGACCGTGCCGCGCAGGGCGCGTAGCAAGCGAAGCGAAATCGGAGACCGCAGGACAGGCACCTCCACCCTGGGAGAGTGCCCGTAACGGAACGCGGGCCGCCAACGGAGAAAAACGCGGACCGCGCGTCGTCACCGATCCTCCCCCGAGGATCTGTGAACGTATCGCGGACGAGGTCGTCTCCTGGCTCCGGGCCGCGCTCCCCGCCTTCCCGACCGCAGTCAGTGGCGTGAGTCTGGGCGCGCGTTCAAATGCCCGTTACAGTGGCGGGGCCGCGCCGGCATTGCACCGGCTTCCGTATCCCCGTTCGCGTTGAATTGTAGGGCGAATCTATCCGCCGTGTCCGCCATCGGCAAGCATCGTGGCGAGTTGCGCCTTGAGGGCCGCACGCTGCGCGGCGTACGTCGCAGCGTCGAGTGCCGGATCGCCCCGCTCCCGGCGCCCGTCGAGCGCTGCGATCGCAGCCACGAGTTGTTCCTGCGTATCGCGCGCCGTGGGGGCCGTACGACGCGACGCTGGTCGGGTCCGCAGCAACGCGCGTCCAAGCGCACCGAGCATGACGAGCCCGATCACCGCAGCGAGCACGACGAGCACCTTGGTGCGAAGCGCCTGCGTCGTGACCGGCACCGTGACCTTCACCACGGAGCCAGCGGGGACATCCTGCGCCAGGAAGCGCTTGAAGGTGCGCCCGCCCGTCGTCGCGGCCGGCATGGCGCGGAGGTTCGTGCCGGTGACCTGCGCGCCGGATTCCTCGACCAGCAGCTCCAGCACGACGGTTGGCTGCGCGATACTGATCGTCACGGGAAACGAGCTCGCCGGCAAGCTGTACGAGTAGCTCAGCTGCTTGACCCCTGGACCGAACGGCGCGTTCAGCAGCACGCGTCCACCGCTGGCGCGCATGGAGGTGGCCGAGACGTCTCCCTCTCCTCCCGCGAAATCCGCCGCGTTTGCAGGAAGCGGCGCGGTCCACACCGGCTTCGTCGAGTCGCGTTGCACGAGCGTCGCGGTGGTGTCATTCGACAACTCCCAGACTTCCACGATGCTGCGCGCGCCGTCGGGCCGCGGAGCGCTCACCACGAAATGGTGTCCTCGCACGTGCAGCTCGACGGGGCCACTGGTGGTATCGAACACCGTGATCTCGCCTTCCTCGCCCGTTGCGTGGAGGCTCTTCAGTGGCGCGGAGAAGTAGGCGATACCGCGATAGATGGCCGCGGCAAAATAGATGGCGTCATCGGCGCCGAAGCGTCGGTAGTCGAGGCGATACCTGCCCTTCGCGTCGGTGACGACAGAGTCGACGGGACCAGAGCTGTCCCTGCCGACCCGGTGCACCGTGACGGCGACCCCTGCAATAGGACGGTCCGCCTTCAGCCCTGGCGACGCGACATGCCCGCTAACGGAGGCCGGTGGCTCCGATGGGGCGCGCGCTGCTTGCGCACACGCGCGATTCGCTCCCCCGCTCACGACGACCAACGTCGCAACCACGAGGCCGGCGAGGCGACTACGGATTGAACTTTCCAAAGTCCTCGGGGCGCAGCTTTTCGAGGTAGCGCTTGAGTTGTTCCGTGGACAGCTCGTCGGCGGCGCCGGCCGGTTCGATGGCGGGCGCCGCCCCGAGATCGATCGACGATTCCTCGTCGGTATCCGACTCGTCTTCGTCGGGAGTTGTGTCGTCACCCGCATCGAGGAGCAGGGCCTCGGCCGCCTTGATCGGCGCGCCGAGCCGGAGGGCGATCGCGATGCTGTCCGACGGGCGTGCATCGATCTTCACGAGCGCGCCCTCGTGCTGGAGCAGGAGCTCCGCGTAATACGTGCGGTCTTCCACGCGGGTAATGTTGGCGCCGAGGAGCTGTGCGCCGATGCCGGTGATGAGACTCTGGATGAGATCGTGCGCGATGGGGCGAGGCGACTTCTTGTGCTGGATGTGCATCACGATCGAATCGGCCTCGGGCTGGCCAATCCAGATGGGGAGCAACCGCGTCCCATCCTTCTCCTGAAGGACCACGACATATGAGCTCGATCCGCTGTCGAAACCGAGACGGGAGACGAAGACTTCAACCATGAGTGCAATCTACCCCGTCCGGGCGCGGAGTTCACCGCGCCCGGACCGGGAGGATCACTTCTGGGTCCGAGCGGCCTTCTTGAGGGCGGCCGCCTTGTCCGTCCGCTCCCAGGTAAAGAGCGTGGCGGCAGTCCTTCCGCTGCCAATCTTTTCCGGGGTACGACCGAAGTGGCCGTAGGCGGACGTGGCGCTGTAGATCGGCTTGCGCAGGTCAAGTGACGTCGCGATGCCGCGCGGCGTGAGGTCGAAGTTCGCCTTCACCGCGTCGAGGATGCGCGCCTCCGGGACCGTATCGGTACCGAAGGTGTCCACGCGCACGGAGACTGGCTCCGCGACGCCGATGGCGTACGCGAGCTGCACCTCGCAGCGGCGTGCCAGGCCCGCGGCAACGATGTTCTTTGCCACCCAGCGGGCGGCGTAGCATGCGGAGCGATCGACCTTGGACGGATCCTTCCCGCTGAACGCGCCGCCGCCATGACGGCCCATGCCGCCGTAGGTGTCGACGATGATCTTGCGGCCCGTGAGACCCGCATCACCCTGTGGTCCGCCGATCACGAAGCGCCCGGTCGGATTGATGTGATACTTGATCTTCTTCTCGCGAAGCTCCTTCGGGATGGAGGCCTCGATCACGTCGGCGATGATCGCCTTGCGGAGCTTCGTGTTGTTGACGTCCTCCGCGTGCTGGGTGCTGATCACGACCGTGTCCACGGCGACGGGCTGTCCGTCCTCGTAGACCACCGTGACCTGCGACTTGCCGTCGGGACGCAGCCACTTCATGTCCCCGCTCTTGCGACGATCCGCGAGCGCCTTGGTGAGGCGATGCGCGAGCATGATGGGCATCGGCATCAATTCTTCCGTCTCGTCGGACGCATAGCCGAACATCATGCCCTGGTCGCCCGCGCCGCCGGTGTCGACGCCCTGTCCGATGTCGCGCGACTGGCGGTCGATGGTGCTCATGACTGCGCAGGTGTTGCTGTCGAAGCCGAACCCCGCGTCCGTGTAGCCGATGCGGCGGATGGTGTCGCGGACGACGTCCGGCAGGTGGACGTAGGCGCTGGTGGTGATCTCGCCCGCGATTACCGCGAGGCCGGTGGTGACGAGGGTCTCGCACGCCACGCGCGCGTCGGGATCCTTCTCGAGGAGACAATCAAGGACGGCATCCGAGATGGCATCGGCAACCTTGTCGGGATGCCCTTCAGTGACGGATTCCGAGGTAAAGAGACTGCGATCATGCACGGCAGGTTCCCCACTAGCAGTTGGAGAGGAAGAAAGAAGGCCCGACACCATGCTGCCGGGCCAAACTGGCGCCTGTTGCGGCGCCGCCGAAAGAAAGTGGATCAGCCCGCAGGCGGCAACCCGTCATAGAGATATGGTGCGTCCCCGATCACGTCTGCCAGGCGGCGTGCCAGCTCGTGACGCGCCTGCTCGGCGGTCAGCGCGCGCAGAGCCGCAGACGCCGCCAGCTTCGCGTGGGCCGCCGTGACGCTGCGTACGATGCGCTTTACCAGCGGGACCGACCGCGGGGCAACGCTCATCTGGCGCACGCCCAGGCCGAGTAACGCGAACGCCATGAGTGGCTGCGAGGCCATCTCGCCACAGACCGCCACGTCGATGTCCCCCAGTTCGGCGACTTCCACCGTGCGCTTGATCAGCCGCAGCACGGCCGGATGCAACGGCGTGAAGCGCGGCGCGAGGTTCGCGTTGCCACGGTCCACGGCGAGCGTGTACTGCACGAGATCGTTGGTCCCGATGCTGAAGAAGTCGACCTCGCGCGTGAGCGTGTCGCTGGCCACGGCCGCCGCGGGCGTCTCGATCATGACCCCCAGCGGCACGTCGGCGCGGAAGTGCGCGCCGCTCGCCGTCAGCTCGGCCGCCGCCTCATCCAGGAGCGCCCGCGCAGCCAGCACCTCGTCGAGGCTGATGATGAGCGGCAGCATGATGCGGAGGTCGCCATGGACGGCCGCGCGCAGCAGGGCGCGCAGTTGCGTCTTGAACATCTCCGGCTGGTCGAGGCACATCCGGATGGCGCGCCAGCCGAGGAACGGATTGGGCTCGATGGGGAAACCGCCGATGGGCAGCTTGTCACCGCCGATATCGAACGTTCGGATGATGACCGGAAATCCGACGAATGCCTCGACGACCCTGCGATACGCCCGATACTGCTCGTCCTCGTCGGGCATGCTCGCGCGGCCCACGACGAGGAACTCGGTGCGCATCAGGCCGACGCCTTCGGCCCCACTGCGCGCCGCGGCTTCCGCTTCCTCGGGAATGTCGACATTGGCGCGCAACGTGACGCGCACGCCGTCGAGGGTGATGGCCTCGAGCGCGGCCATGTCCGCGAGCGCCGCTTCCGCGATCTGCTCCTCGCGCTGCCGCTCGTGATACGCCGCGATCTCCTCGTCGCTCGGGTTGATCGCGAGCATGCCCGTGCTGCCGTCGAGCACGACGCGTTCCCCACCCTTCAGCTCCGTGGTCGCGTTACGCAGGCCCACAATGGCCGGCAGGCCGAGCGAGCGCGCGAGAATCGCGACGTGCGACGTGCGAGTGCCCGCGTCGGTCGCAATGGCCACGATGGCCTTCTTCTCGAGCTGCACGGTGAGACTCGGCGTCAGGTCGTGCGTCACGAGGATTGCATTCGATCCCGGCGGCAGGTCGACCGGATCGTGATCGGGCAGGTCGAGCAGGA
>JBBQFW010000078.1:0-14618 GCA_038322445.1 Gemmatimonadales bacterium | reverse complement strand
GCGAGCGCGCAAGCCGTATCCCCTGTTGCTGCGCGTTACAATGCCGCCGCCGGCTCGAACGCAGTGTCGCGGGCGACATTCGTCAGTGGAGGTGAATCGGATGTCGACCAGCCTGCCCGCATCGGCTTGGGGCTCGCCGGCGGATTCGGCGGAGCGTGGGCGGGCGCCGCGATGGGCGCCCAGTCTGCCAAAGGATGCCACGGTGAATTCTGTGAAATCGGCAACGTGCTCGCGGGTGCGGCGATCGGCTCGGTCGTCACGGCAACGTTGCTGTCGGCAATTCCCGGGATGTCGAGCACGTGCACGATGGCGGAACGCGAGGTGCACGCACTCGGATGGAGTGTCGTCGGCGCGGTCACTGGGGGCGCGATCGGGCTGGTCGGCGGCCCGTTGAGCGTCCTTACCTACATCGTCGGGAGTGCGATAGGCGCCGGGATCGGCGCGGCACGTTGCTGACATGGTGGTGAGGCCATTTGCCGTCCTCATGTCGCGCCGGGGAAGCACCTTGCGCGGTACGGAACGCGCGGTCACTTCGTAGCGTGCAGTTTACGGATCATGGGCACACAGGGCTCCTCGCTCCGTCATGGGAGTGTATCAGTCTGATGCACTCGCTCGTCTCGCTGAGCATCAGGGACCACGGGATCCGGGCAAAGTGGAACCAATCCGCCGCCCGTGAGATCAGGAACGGGGAGACACCTCGCTCTCTCACTCCGAGCTTCCAGGACGACATATGACGACTCCCCCATCGACCGCAGTGCGTCCGAGCCGGCCGTGGCGCGGCGTATCGCCGGCGATGGCTCCGTCGCTCTCCGACGCGCGGCGACAACTGCATCATGCCTCGCAGTTGGCCGCGGCCGCTGGCATCTCGTGGCTGCCGGCGCAAGCGGACGACAGCCATACCAACCTCGAATGGGTGCAATCCCTCGGTGGATTGTTCTGCGGCGTCGTGCCCGTTACCCAGCCCTTTCGGGTGGGCATTCGCGTGGAGCACTTCGCTCTCGTGGTGGCCGATGAGCAAGCCGCACGGGCGGATGAGCTTCCGCTGCGGGGGCAGCGAGTGACCGACGCGGCTCTGTGGCTGCGCGAGCGAGCCGTTGAGCGGGGGGCAGACGCGTCTCGGTTCACGCTCGACAGGCACTACGAGATCCCGCACCATCCCGTGGGTGACGGCGCGCCTTTCGACGCCGCTCCCGGTGCCGCCTTTGCCGAGCTTGCGGCATGGTTCGAGAATGGCGATGCAACACTTCGCCGGATTGTCGACGCGTCGCCGTCGGCGTCGGACGTTCGGTTGTGGCCGCACCACTTCGACATCGCGACACTCATCAGCATGGGCGCCGGGCGTTCCATTGGTGTCGGCCTCGAGATCGGCGACGACTCGTACGCCGAGCCGTACTTCTACGTGAACATGTACCCTCCGCCGTCCGCTGCCGAAGCGGCGGGCATCGCGCTCGACGGCCACGGGCTCTGGCATACGGACGGTTGGCTGGGAGCGGTGCTGCCGGCCAGTCGTCTCAGTGCCGTTGCGGGCGACCAGCCGAGCCAGGTTTCGGCGTTTGTTGACTCCGCAGTTTCCGCTGCCCGGCGCCTGATGGCAGCCTAAGCCAATCCCGCGCCGACGCTTGGCAACGCTCGACCCGTATTCGCTCCTCACTCAACCACCCTGGGGTTGCCACGTGCCTGCTCCTGAACCAACTCGCGACTGGATTGACCTCGGCGCGGTGGAGAAGTTCTCCGCGCGCCCGCTCTCGGCGGCGACCGTCGGGACGGTCAAGGTGGTCGTGACGCACTCCGACGGCGCCTTCGGTGTGCTCTCTGGCGTCTGCAATCATGCCGGCGGACCGCTCGCTGACGGCCGACTCGACGGCGACTACGTGGTGTGCCCCTGGCACAACTGGAAGTACCACTGCCGAACCGGGAAGGGTGAGCCGGGTTACGAGATCGATGCTGTGCCCAGCTACGCCGTGAAGGTGGAGGATGGTCACCTGTTTGCCTCGGCGGAGCCTGCGACGAAGCGGTCGCGCGGCGTGCACGAGCCTCATCCGCTGGCGCGTAAGGTCGAGCGCGCCCCTGGCCCGGTGCGCGTCCTGGGTATCTCCACTACCAACATGGACGTGAACAACCCGCGCTACTCAACCTCGGAGGCCCTGCTCGGCATCTCCATCGATCACGCCGCTACGCTGGGCGCCGAGACGCAGTTGTTACGCCTGGCCTCCCTCACGTTCCGGTCGTGCGAAGGGTACTACTCCAAGAGTGCGCGCGCGTGTACCTGGCCCTGCTCGATAACGCAGATGGATCCCGCTGACCAGATGGAGCGGGTCTACGAAGCGGTGGTGCACTGGGCCGACGTGATCCTCGTGGCGACACCCATTCGATGGGGCAACGCGAGCGCGTTGTACTACCGGATGGTGGAACGCATGAACTGCATCCAGAATCAGGTGACCATCGCCAATCGGGTATTGATGCGGAACAAGGTCGCCGCGTTCATCATCACCGGCGGGCAGGATAACGTGCAGGCCGTGGCCGGACAGATGCTGGGTTTCTTCACGGAGATCGGTTGTCACGTGCCGCAATTCCCGTATATCGCGCATTCACGGGGCTGGACCGCCGAAGACATGGAGCGCAATGTGTCGGTGGTGCAGCACTCGAGGGAACTCCGTGAAGGCGCACAGGGTCTGGCGGCGCGCGCCGTTGACATGGCGCACTTGCTGCTGGACCACGAGGGCGCGCCGCATACCATGTCTCGAGGCGGGCGAAAGGCGCATAACCTGGTTCTGGAAGAACTCGGCGAAGACGCCGGACCCGTCTAGCGCTTTGCCGATTTTCCTACGGTTTGCGCGTTCCCTGGTGTGGTTGGGACTCCCGGCCAAATCCTCTCACTGGAGAACCCATGCGAACCTTGCCGCGCGCGGTGGTCGCTGTTGCCTTGGCTGCCACGTCGATGATCGGTTCCGCTGCCGGTGCGCAAGGACCCGTCCCGGTTGCCGCACGGTACAGCGACCTGGCCGGATCGGTCATGCTGCGGCAGCCGGCAGTCAATTCCGGAGATGACCCTGCTTACGACGGGACGTCCCGAATTGCCTTGGGAATCGTCGGCGCGTTCGGTGGTGCGTTTGCTGGTGGAGGCATTGGCCGTGTGCTCGACTCCAGATGCCACGGTGAATTCTGTGAGCTCGGCGGCGTGATCGTGGGTGCCGTCATTGGGGCGGTCGCCGCGGCAACTTTCCTGTCTGCCGCACCTTGGCTGGGTAGCAAATGCACAACCACAGGGCGCGAACTGCGCGCGCTGGGAGGCAGCATCACGGGGGCGCTGACTGGGGGCGTCGTCGGGCTGATCGGAGGTCCATTGTCCATCCTCACCTACATCGTCGGGAGTGGCATAGGCGCCGGAGTTGGCGCGGCCATTTGCTGACTCTGGTTGAACGAACCTCACCTGCGGAAACACAGGGTTCCCGGTGCGCGGGGCGAATGGCAGATTAGCGCACCCAATCCTGCCGGAGCCTCCATGCGCCGTTTGTTCGTTGTCGTCGGGCTGAGTGTCGCACTGATCGCAACACGCGTCGCAGAGGCGCAGCGCGGCGGTCGCGGCACCGCGATTCAGCCTGGCGAGGCGTGCCCACCCGGTACGACGGAGATTCGTCCGCGCAGCTGCATGGCTCCAGAGGCGGCGCCTCCGAGCATCCTCGACTATCGGCCGAAGTCGACCCTGGTGGCGCCGGTGCACATGGTGCGTTCTGCGAAATATCCGGTGATCGATTTTCACGGCCACCCGCAAGGATTGCTTGGCAACGCGGATGGTCTCGCGACGCTTGGCGCCGCGCTCGATAGCCTGAATGTCCGGATGATGATCTCCGCGGACAACATGTCCGGCGAGCGACTCAAGAGCACCGCGGCGTCCGTGCGCAGTTCGGAGAAGATGAGGGACCGGGTGCGCATCCTTGCTGGCATCAACTTCCAGGGCGTCGGGCCCGGGTGGGCGGAGAAGGCGATCGCGCAGCTCGAGGCGGACATTGCCAATGGCGCGGTCGGCGTCGGGGAAATCTCGAAGAGCTTCGGCCTCAGCGTGAAGAAGCCGGATGGCTCGCGCCTCAAGCTCGACGATCCCGAGCTCGATCCCATCTGGGATGCGTGCGCGCGGCTGAAGTTGCCCGTCTTCATCCACACCGGCGATCCGGAGCAGTTCTTCCACCCAGTGGACCTCACCAATGAACGCTGGCTGGAGCTGTCGCTCTTTCCGGAGCGACGCTATCCACAGGATCGCTTCCCGAGCTTTCAGGAGCTCATCACCGAGCGCGACAACCTGTTCCGCAAACATCCCAAGACGACCTTCGTCACGGCGCACATGGGGTGGCAGGCGAACGATCTCGCGAATTTCGGCAGGTTGCTGGACGAGATGCCGAACGTCTACACGGAAGTGGGTGCGGTGCTGTACGACATCGGTCGCCAGCCGCGCGTGGCGCACGACTTCTTCGTGAAGTACCAGGACCGGATTCTCTTCGGCAAGGATTCCTTCCAGCCCGAGGAATATCCGTACTACTGGCGCGTGTTCGAGACGAACGACGACTACTTCGACTACTACCGCGGCTACCATGCCTTCTGGAAGCTGTATGGCATCGGCCTGCCGGATGCGGTATTGAAGAAGGTGTACTTCCAGAACGCACTGCGAATCACACCGGGTATTCCGCAGACAGGCTGGCCCCGGTAAGGAATCACTCGTGTCCTCACTCCGTGTTCGTGTGCTTGCCCTTGTCGGCATCCTGTGTGGCGGGGCGCCAGCGCTCGCTGCACAGACGGCCGAACCGGGCGCGCTCGTCGGCACGGTGATGGACAGCGTCCACCACGCGGGGCTCGTCGGGGCGCGCGTCAGCCTTACGCGACGGCCGACGTCGATTGCAGCGAACGCAACGGCGATCGTGGATCTCGCGATACCTTCGTCGGCAACACTTCGGAACATGGCGTGTCCTGGCGTGGCGTTCCCCGCGCGCATGGGCGCGCTGGTCGGCGTAATCACGGATGCGGACAGTGAGCAACCGATTGCCGGCGCCGAGGTGGTGGCGGCGTGGAGCGAGCATACTGCCGATTCGTCGACGAGCAGCCTGGCGCCTGAGCTGCGGACCGCGCGCGTGACGTCCGACGCATCCGGCCAGTACCGCATGTGCGGCGTGACAACAGGCGAATGGCTCCTGGTGCAGGTTCAGCGCTTCGGGCGAGCGGGTGCCGCTATCCGCACGACGATGACCGATGCCGTCGGCGTGGCGGTGCTGAACCTGTCCTTCAGCGGCGCCACATCATTCATGCTCGCCAGCTCCGCTGGAGATGTCAATGCGTCGCCCACGCCGCAGCTCGGTGGATCCGCCGCATTGACGGGGATCGTCCGCGACGGCGCTGGCAACGGGCTTCAGGGCGTCGACGTACGCGTGTTGAGCACGGCTACCTTCGCACGGACGAATGATCGCGGAGAATACGTGCTCACCAGCTTGCCGGCGGGCACACAGGAGCTTGAAGTTCGGCAAATCGGGTTCGCGATACTTCGGCGATCCGTGGAACTCCGGAGTGATCGCCGGATGCGCCATGACGTCCGGCTCGATCGCATCGTATCGCTTGATTCCATCAGGGTGAATGCGCGACGCTCGTCGGTATACGCCGAGTTCGAGACGCGACGGCGCGAATCGATCGACGGGAAGTTCCTGACGGAAACAGACATCGTTCGCGTGCAGCCGAAGTTCACGAGCGACATCGTGTACCTGAGCCCGAGCTTTCGCGTGCTTGGACAGGGTCCCGATGCGAAGATCATCAGCTCACGGGGCGGACTGCAGGGGAACTGCGAGACACTCATCGTGATCGATGACATCGAGGCCGCGACGATCAACGAGGTATCACCGCCGCAGATTGCGGCGATGGAGCTCTATCCCGCGACAGCCGGTGCGCCCTTCAAGCACAAGTCGAAGTACGGCTGTGGGACGATCATGATCTGGACAAAACGGTAACTCGCCGGTCGAGCTGTCGAGCCGCCACGCGCGCACTCCTTATCGACTTTCCCGCTGGCTCGATCGCGCGGGTTCACAGGATCGCCTCGCAGCGCACCACCAGTTTCGCGTCGCCCATACACTCGGCGAAGGCTGCAAATGCCTCGGTCGGACCGTTCCACCGAATCTCTTCGACGCTCGCGAAGAGCGGCGCGTCCGGGCGCAGGATCGCGAGGTCCTTGAACAGCAGCGCCAGCGTGCGGGTGTCGCCGAGGACGTCGTCGGGGAACTGTTCGATCGTGCCATAGCGGTTCATCAGTCGAGCGGCCGTGACGGCGCTGTGCCGATCTTCGCCCAGCTCGTGGTGAGGAAGTACGCCTCGTTCTCGCTGTCGGGCATCACGCCCATGCGGCTGTAGTACGCCGTGCGACCCATGAGCTGTCTGTCGCTCGAGACGAGCGTCCACTTCTCACCGCGTCATGGGGTCACCGGGAACACCGGTGACGCTCGTGACTCGGTACCCTTCAGGTCCGAGGTGGCGGAAGGTGAGTTGCGAGTACTGGGCGGCGTCCACCGCCGTTGCCGCGGGCGTGGCAGTCGTGCGGCGCGACTGGGCGACGAGTGCTTCCATGGCCGCGAATGCCATTGGTGCGCACGCGAGCGAGTATCGGAACATGGATTGGCCGTTGACGTTAGTTAGAGGGAGGCGTCGGCGCCACCGTCGCGAATCTACGACGCACGGCTTCAATGCGTGAGGCGCGGCTTCTCTGCGCGCCCCGCGCGCGACCGACTCGGCAGCGAGACCGGCAGCAGGCGCTATCGGCCGCGGCCGGCCCATGGTAGACTCGTGCGTGTCTGGCCGAATGAGCGTAGCCCATATCGCAACTGGAACCCGCCGTGATAGTCGTCCGTCGTCGCGACACTGGTGAAGTGCTCCTGTCCCTCGCGGTGGAGTCACTGTGCGGCGCCTCGCTCGCTGGAGAGGCGTTGCCGTATGCGAGCCTACCCAGGATGAATCTTTCGTCGGCCGATCTGCGTGGTGCGGATCTCTGCAATGCGGACCTGAGTCACGCGTCCTTTGCTGGCGCGAGCATGACGTCCAGCGATCTGACGCAGGCGATCGTTACCGGCACCAACTTTCGGGGTGCGCAGCTCGGCGACGCACGCTTGCAGGCAATCAACAAATTGGTCGCCGGCCGCATGGACGCTGACTTTCGCGGCGCTGATCTCACGCGTGCCACCATCAAGAACTCGAACCTGCGTGGCGCCTGTTTCGCCGATGCCAATCTGCGGCGAGCCGATCTTTCGCGCTGCAGCCTTGTCGACGCCGATCTTCGCGGTGCGAATCTCACCGGCGCGGACCTCACCTTCGCCGACTGTGCTGGTGCCGACCTTTCCTACGCCACGCTCGTGGGCGCGATGCTGGACGGCACGAACCTGTGTGGCGCGACGCTGGCCCATGCCGACCTCACGCTGGCGTCGCTCAACGGCGTCCGCGTAACGGAGGCTGATCTCACGGAAACCATGTGGTCGAAGACCGTGTGGGCGCGGTGCGATGATCTCGCTCGAACACGTGGCCTCGAAACCATACGCTTCGGCGACCCGTCGTCGCTCGACATGCATAGCCTGCGCGCCTGCATCAACGATGTCCCGGACGATTTGCTTGTGCACTGCGGCGTGCGCGCGCAGGAGCTGGTCCCACTCCGGGTTCTCTTGAACAGCGAGATCCCCTAACCTGCGCCGCTACCGCGCTCCTTCCTGAGCGCCGCGGTGACGCGCGCGCGGACATCGACGGGCAGGTCGATGTTGCGGACCTTGCGCTTCACGCCTTCGAGCACGCTGGCTTCGAAGCTGAACTCGCGGGCGCACGCCGCGCAGGTCTCGAGGTGCTCACGCACGCGTGCCATCTCGGCGGCTCCGAGCTCACGGTCGAGAAAGTCGTCGAGCCGGCGAAATGTTTCCTCGCAGGTGAACCGATCGGGATGTTTCACGTGCGTTGCTCCTGCTCGTGAATGAGTGCACTGATCACACCCGCTTCCAGCGCGGCTTGCCAGAGTGCCTTTTGCAACATCTTCCGTCCCCTGTGCAACCGCGAGCGCACCGTGCCAACAGGAATGTCCAGCACGTCCGCGATCTCGTGGTACGGGAGGTCTTCCATGAAGTACAACGTGCAGACGAGGCCATACTCCGTCGGCAACGCCTGAATCGCCTCGCCCACGCGCTCGGTTCCCAGGCGGTCGATCAATGCGCCCGCGGGATCGGCCGATGGCAGACCGCTCCGGATGAAGTTTCCGTAGAGGTAGACGTCTGGTGTGTCGTCGAGCTCGACTGTCTCGGGACGACGTTTCGCCGTTCGATGGCGGGCATGGAAGCACCGGACGAGGATGCGGAAGAACCATGCCTTGAAATTCGTGCCCGCCTCGAAGGTCTGCGAGCCGCGGCAGGCCAGTAGCGCCGCCTCCTGCACGAGATCCTCCGCGTCAGCCTTGTTACGCATCAGCCGCAGCGCATATCCGTACGCGGGTGGCAACTGGGTCAGCAGCTGTGCGTCGAATGCAACGGCGTCGAGCGCCGTGACGCTGCGCTCGGCACCCTCCGTTGCGCCGTGATACCGCGATTTGGGCGGGATGCTCGCAGACATTTTCTGGCACGGACCCAATGTCGGAGGCTGCTGAGGTGCGGTCAATACTGCCCCCGGCGGTGTGTTCGGTGGTCCACGCTGCCCGCTCCGCGATCCCGGACATCGGCGCGGAGCGGGCGAGCATGCTACTTACTCGCCGTAACTGGGGCGGCTTTCACCGTCACACGAATGACGTCGTCTGTTTTCGGATAGTGAAAGGCGTCGTTGACGAGCGCGATACGCTTGTGCTCAGACGGTCCGGTGTTCGGTGCCGGCTGGCGTGCGGCCTGATTCGGGCCAAGGCCTGGCTCCTCGTTGACTTCGGTACCAGCGTCCCAGAGCTGCAACTGACTGGTGATGTCCGCCGAGAGTGGCTTGCCCTTCGCATCAAACAGGGCAATGCCCTTCTTGCCCGGCGCGTAAAACAGGTCGTTCGACTGTCCGAACATGAACGCGACCGACAGACGCTGGCCCGGTGCGGCGGACACGTTGAACTCGTACGCCTTCCCCGGCAGAATGGGGCCCGCGGCCTTCTCACCAACTGGCATCGTGACGATCCCGCTGCGCAGTACGCTCTTCATGTTCTGTGTGATGTAGTCGGCGAGCACGCCGGGATTGCCGTCTTCGGCGAGCCGTTCGAGCCCGTGTCCAACATCGTACTGGCCAGGGGTGAAGATCGGGTTGCCTTCGTCGGTAATAGTCCAGAGAAGCGGAGCGGTTGGCGCGGGTGCGGTCGAGCCATTGGAGAGCTTGAGCGTCTGCGGTGTGGAGACGTTCTCGACGCGGACGGTGAAGTGCACCTCGCGGCCAGCGGAGTACTGGGCAGCGAGTGTCGCAGGAGCCAGGAGTGCGGCGAGTGCGACGCGACTGATGGTGCGCATGAACTGGAGTCCTCTCAGCGGGTGGGTTGTCTAGTCGGGGCCGACGGTGTGTCGATCTGCGGTCAGGTGGTCGAAGACGTCTTCAGTGGTGCCGTCGCGAAGTTGACGTCGAAGCGGCGGCACCAGATGGTGACGGCGCGGTACTTCGCGAGATCGATCGTCGCGGGCACTTCGTAGTTCTGGTCGCCCTGGTTGCCCTTCATCGGGCCGACCTCGATGAAGCCCGCCTGCTTCACCGTTGCGTTGTCCGTCGCGTCCGGCGCGGCCACGAGATAGATACGAACGTCGGGGCCGTTGGACGTGGCGAAATTCGTGAAGCGAAGCAGCCGCGTGCCGTCGGGGCGGCGATAGATCGTCGCGGTGCCCGTGGTCTCGTGGTGGACGCCGTGGAAGTCGCCGCTCGCGATGGAGACAACCGCTGGCGCGGCCGCGGTGCCGGCTAGCTGTACCGGGGAGGCAAGCGACTCGTTCACCGTCTGGTTGATGAAGATGCGCTCAGGCCGGAATGCGTACCAACCGCCAAGGAGCGCAACGACTGCGATTCCAATGATGATCTGCTTCTTCTGCATGGTGAGTTCTCCGAGTGAGCGTGCGGTCGTCGCAGGGCTGGAATGCCGACGACGGAGAAAGGGTTCCATGTCGCTGAGGTCAGGCGAGAGGCGCTACCTCACAGTACGCCTTGATGACGCCGCGGCCGGACGTGAGGGTCTCGATGAGCTGCGCGTAGTTCGCGAGGCCGTCAACGGGATGCGTGAGTAAACGCGCGAGCCAGCCTGGCTGACTCAACTCCGCATGCGACAGATCCTCCACACCACGCTCGAAGTCCTCGCGGGCGGCATTCACGCTGCCCACGGCCACCTTGTTGCCGAGTACGAACCCCAGATTGATGCGATCGGCGGGCACCGTGACCGTGCGATTTCCACCGGTGACACTCACCATCACCAGCACGCCGTTTCTGCCCAGGTGCTCCATCGCCTCAAACACCAGCGGCGAGTATCCGGTGCCTTCAATGATGAGATCGAATGGGCCATGCTGCTTCGACGCGTCGGCGATGTTCACGTCTTCCGTCGAGTGATACGTCGCGCCAATCTCGTCGAGCAGCGTGGCGTTGAGGTACGGGCGCTTCGTGCGGCCCATGGTCACGACGTCGAGCCCGCGCAGGCGAAGGATCATCGTCGCAAGCAGGCCGAGGGTACCGGAGCCGAGCACGAGCGCGCGGCGCGGCTGCCAGATGCGAAGTCGCCGTTGAATCTCGTACGCCTGGCGGATCGCCTTCTCGGCGACGCTCATTGGCTCCATCAGCACGCCGACCGTGCGCAGTCCCGTGGGCACCTTCACAAGGAAGTCGGCACGATCGGCGAAGTACTCAGCGAGATAGCCGTGGCGAAGGTTGATGCCGCGTTCGAAGTACGTGTCATCGGTGGTCATGTCCTGAAGACCGATCGAGTCGTACACGCTCATGCCCGGACGTCGCACCGATGCCACGACGTAGTCGCCGGGAGACACTTCGGTGACGTTGGGCCCAATCGCTTCCACGACGCCAAAACTCTCATGGCCAAGGATGAGATAGTCGTCACCCTCTGGTGCGCCACCGTATTCAGCGGCGTTGATCTCCTTGTCGGTGCCATCGACGCCGACGCGCAGCACGCGCACCAGTACGCCTCGGCCATCGGGCACGTCGGTGAGCGAGGCCGTGGGGACGTCGCGCAGGTGGATGCTGCCAGGTACGCCAGGTACGACTGCAATTGCCTTCATGGTGTGCCTCCGCACTCGTTCGTAATGCATCCGGTCAGTACTGGTGGTCCGCGTGGTGGTCATGGTGTTCGGGGCGCTTGCGGGGTCGATCCTGATTGCGTCACCAGGCCCACGGGCGCGGGACGCATTCCGGGAATGTCGAGGTGAATGCGATAGAGTCCCGTGCGGGCGGTCATGTACAGCATGCGAGCATCGGCGTCGCCCCACGCCATGTTTGCTGGCGTCTCCGGAGGCGCGATGGTGCCGAGATGCGTTCCACCGTCAGGCCATTCGAGCCCGGCTGATGGTATTCGCCGATGTCCACGTCCGCGTAGCCGCTCTTCGTGCGGAACACGGAGACGGCGCCGTCAAGCGTCCACCGATAGATGGTGTTGGCGTTTGGATCGCTGAAGAGCAGGTAACCGTCCGGATGCCATATGGGCCCTTCGACGAACTGAAAACCTGACGCGACGCGTTCGATCGTTGCACCGCGCGGCACGATCGCGTCCACGGCTGGATCAAGTCGCTCGACGGCACCGACGGTGGCGAATTGCATACCTAGACGCGCATCGGGATAGAAGTCGACCGCGGCCGATCGCACCCAGACGAAGTTTGCCGGTGGATCGGAGAGCGGACCGTTCGCCGCGAAGATCGCGAGTTGGATCTCCTGCCCGGGCTTCAGGTCGCGGCCAATCACCACACGATTGGGGGCGTTCCACCCGCGGACGAGACCGCCGCCGCTCTGTCCGAGCACGGGCATCAGCGCACCATCCACCCAGACTTCGGAATAGTCGTCCACCACGATCTCAAACACCGCCGACGTGCCTCGCACCGCAAGTGTGCCAACGCGTTCGGGGATCGTGACACGCGCGCGATACCATCCGAACGCAAGCCGGCCACTCGTGCGTCGCGTCTCGAGTGAGGCAGGTGCGATTGTCTCCCACGCCGAATCGTCGAAGTCGCGTGCGCCGGCACGGGGCGAGATGTCATGCGCGCGGTTCGCCGGCCCTGATGGCGTGAGGTCCGCGCCAGGCGCGCGGTTCGCGACGTCCACGATGTCGACATCGTGATACCTCCATCGCACAGCGAGTAGGGCGGCGCCATCCGCCGTGGCGAGATTCACGGTTGCAACGGGATTACCAGCCGGCACGTCGCGCGTGATCTGCGCTGACGCAACCGGAAGGGCGATCATCAGAGCGATTGCGGCGCATCCGGGATAGCGCAACATCAGCGCACCTTGATCGTGTAGTAGTTGATCGGCCCGGATACGTGCTGAAACCAGTGCGGGGTTCCGTTCGGCACAATGATCACGTCGCCAGCAGAGAGCTGTCGCGACTCGCCGTGTTCGATGCTCGCGCCGCGCACTTCGTCAGCAGCGGTGGCGTGTCCGCCGACCACGTTGCCTCCGGTTACCAGCGTGGCCGTGCCGTCGAGGACGTAGATGATGTCGGTGTCGAGAGCGTGCACCTCGGCCATGCCGGGGGTCTCGCGCCGGCTCGTATGCACCATGTAGTTACGCGTGCCCGCGCCGTCGAAGAGCACAGCGCCCTTGGCGAACGAGGCCTCGACGGCGGGCCGATCCCAGTACGATACAGCGGGCGGAGCCGACGCCATTCCCGTTTGCATCATGCTGCCAGGCGTCGTGATCGCCGCCGCGCCGGCCAGTGCAAGCTCCTCGTCCTGCTGCGCGCTCGCGGCGCCGCTCACGCCGACGCCACCCACGACCTGACCATCAACGAGAATGGGAATGCCGCCCTGCAAGGGTGTGAAGCCCTCGATCGTGACCATTGCCGTGCGGCCGTTCCTGATGACGTCCTCAAAGAACTTCGTCGGCTTCTTGAACAGCACCGCTGTGCGGGCCTTGCCGATCGAGATGTTGGCGCCAGCGGCGAACGTGCCGTCGATGCGTTCGACGGCGATCAGGTTGCCGCCGTCGTCGACGACTGCCACGACACCGGTCGCGTGCACCCGCTTCGCCTCAGCCTGTGCCGCCGCAATCACGTGCCGGGCGCCATCAAGGGTGAGCGACTGCCGGGCGGCAACCGACTGCGCTGCGACGGGCAGTGTGGCGGTACCAAGGATGATGGCGCCGGTCAGGACGCGTGCGAGCGTGCTCATGATCTTCTCCGTGTTCGTGACGAATGACTCAAGGATGGTTGGCGGCCGGGCGAGACTCGGGCGCAACGATGTGCATGACATGGCCGTCGGGATCCCGAACGAGCAGCGCCTTGCCGATGCTCGAGGCGATAACGCCAGGCGACACGAAGCGCGCACTCGCAGCGCGGAGCGCACGCGACACGCCGTCGGCGTCGCGCCCTGTCAGCGTTGTCTGCCAATGGACAAGATCGTTCGAGTGTTCGTCCATCGGGTACGGTTTCCCGTCACGGGGTGCGAGGTACTCGAGGAGCTCGACGCCGGGACCGCGAGCCGCATGCAGGGTCGTGATGCGCAGACGCGCCCCGAAGACGTTGTTGAGGTGTTCCTGCTCGGTGCCATAATTCTCGCCTTCGCCAACAACGCGCAGGCCGAGCACATCGCGATAGAAGGCCAGGCTCGCCGGTGTGTCACCGACGACGATGGCCGTGTGATCGATGCCGAGGAACAGCCGATGTGGAACGACGAGGGCGGCACTGCGCCACCGCGGGTCGCCCTTCCCGTCTGGGAACTGAAGCACTTCGAGCACGTGATGATCGGGGTCCTTGAAGTAGAAGGCGCGAATGCCGCCGGCATTCGGATTCCAGTCGGGCAGCCGCTGCGGCCCCGTGGAGGCATGCTCGACGCCGCGGCGGCGAAGCAGGGCATAGGCGCTGTCCATGTCGGTGACGATGATCGCGATGTGCTGGAATGCACGATCGTTGCTGCGCGCGTCGTCGGGAATGGGACGTCCGCGCGGCGCGAGATACTCGGTGAGCTCGATCCGCTCATCGCCGAGCCGCAGACGCACCACACGAGCGCGTGCGCCGAACACGCCCTCGAGCCGCTCGAAGCCGTCGCCCGCAACCTCGCTGTCGCTGACGCGCTGAAAGGAGAGGACGTCAGTGTAGAAGGCGACGGCGCGCTCCATGTTCGAGACGGTCATGCCAATGGCGGACACTTCGTCGATGTGCTGTGCCGCCGCGCGTGGCGCGAACGCCGCACCCAGCAGCATGCCGAGCGCCGCAACTGACCGGAGCGAACGCACGACGCGTGAGAGAAGGCGCATGGCAGGCCTCTCAGTGTGCCGCCGCACCGGCTCGCGCCGGCGACGAGTCGTAACCGGCCTGCGATACCTGAGCGCGCGGCGCGCCGAGTCGCTCCAGCAGGTGGTCGCCGACGCGCAGCGCGTTGGCCATGATCGTCAGCGCCGGATTGACCGCGCCGCTCGACACGAAGAAGCTGCCGTCCGCGACGTACAGGTTGTCGACATCGTGCGCCTGGCAG
>JBBQFW010000077.1:0-14667 GCA_038322445.1 Gemmatimonadales bacterium | reverse complement strand
GGCGGGATTGGTGTGAGCGTGAATCGTTGGGAACCCACCAATGTCGTCGAGACCCTGCGGACAGGTCACGTCGACGCGGTGCAGGTGATCTACAACCTCTTCGATCAGGCACCCGAGGACGAGCTCTTTCCGCTGTGCAAGGAGCTCGATGTCGCCATCATTGCGCGCGTGCCGTTCGACGAAGGCTCACTCACCGGCACGATGACGCGCGGCATGACGTTCCCCGACGGCGACTGGCGCAACCTCTACTTCTGCGATGACAACCTCGGCCAGACGATCGATCGCGTCGACGCACTTCGCGTCGATGTCCCAGCGGACATGACCATGCCCGACCTGGCGCTGCGATTCATCCTGTCGAACGACACCGTGGGCACGGCGATTCCCGGCATGCGGAGCATCCCGCACGTGCACACGAACATCGCCACGAGCGACGCCGGCCCGCTCGATCCCGAAACACTCGAGCGCATGCGCGCGCACCGGTGGGATCGCACCCCAACCGAGTGGTCGCACTGAGGCACCGGCAGGTCCGCTGATTCTGGTTCGTCATTCCCGCGTTGCCGGTTCGTCATTCCCGCGAACGCGGGAATCCATGTTCCGTTCCTTGCCCGTCATTCCTGCGAACGCGGGAATCCATGTTCCGGTTCTACGCTCGGCATTTCCGCGGCAGCGCCGTTTCCCGTCCGCACCTGTCGCTCTTCTTCGACGTACGCCACCGCGCCCTTTTCCGGCGTGATCCCCCGCCCAAAACGCTGCGCCCATAACCGCGTGAACTCGGCGCCGAGCAGCACGATCATCGACGTGTAGTAGACCCAGATGAGCACCACGGCCAGCGAGCTGGCTACGCCATACACGCTCCCCGGGTTCGATCGGCCGAGGTAGATACCGATAATCGTCTTGCCAAGCGTGAAGAGCGTGGCCGACACCAGCGCACCGGCGCGAACATCGCGCCACGCGATGCGCGCGTCCGGAAGAAAGCGAAACATCACCGCAAACAGTCCGGCGATGATGGCGAAACCGAGAATGGTCGTGAACACCTGGAACACCATCGTTGGGGCGGAACCCCAGACGAACCGTTCGCCGATCGCCACCAGCATCGTGTTCACCGCGAGCGACACGAGCAGCAGGAACGCGACGGTAATGACGACGCCGAACGAGAAGATCCGCTTCATCAGGAAGACGTGCAGCTGGTTCCGTCGCGGATCCGGCTTCACCCCCCAGACTTTGTTCAGCGCGGCCTGCAGCTGCGCAAACGACGTCGTGGCTCCGAAGGTGAGCGCACACAGCGACAGAAGGGTCGTGATCGTCGCCGTGGTGTTCGCCAGGTGCGCGTTGCCGATGATCGTCGCGACCTGATCCGCTCCGCTGCTCCCGATCAAACCGCCCACCTCGCCGACGATCGCCCTCTGCAACTGCTCCGGGTCGGCGACGCGCCCAACCAACGTGAGCAGGAGCGTCATCAGGGCCGGCAGCGAGAAGAACGTGTAGAAGGAGAGTGCCGCGGCCATCGACGAGCAGTCGTCGCTGAAGAAGGCCAGGATCGTTCCCCACAGGAGACTGCCAAAGCCGTGTAGCGTTGACACCATGCCCGGCCGCGCCATCTCCACGGCCGCATCCTGCGCCTTGTCCACGCTCTCCGCCTTCTGCTCGGCGGCCGGTGACTCGGTGATCGGCGCGGTGTCGGTCGGCTTCACGCTCGGGGCGTCTTTCGGAAACGGCATGGCGAACACATGGGCAAGTTTCAGCCCGGCGCGCAGGTGCGACGTTCTCGATCGTGCCGGTGACGCCACGCCATGCGTGTTCTGCACCGGGGAATGGCAAAATCATTCAAACGGGAATCCGCGCGGATTCGCCATATGCGCGTCATCCGCGTAGCCCCAATGCCTGAGGAGCCAGCCCGAGGCTTCCCCAACTGACCAAAGAGCCGAACTACCGCAGCACCCGCATTACCGCACCCGCACTATCCCCTGCATCGTGGCCGCGTGACCGGGAAACGTGCAGAGGAACGCATAATCGCCCGGTAGCCGCGGCGCCTCGAAGTAGATCGACTCCGATTTCTGCGGCTCGATCAGGGCCGTGTTGAACAGCACCTCATCGCTGCGCGGCACGAAGGACAACCGCGTCCCATCCAGTCCCAGCGTGAGTGCCGCATCGGCCACGCGCACCGACGCGCCCGGCTTCACGATCACGACGTTGTGCAGCATGTCGCTCACGTTCGCGAAGTCGAGTCGCACCCGCGATCCGGCCTTCACATCGAAGCTCGCGGCACTGAATTTCAAGCCCTCGAGCCCCTGAAGGGTGAGCGTCTGGTCTGCCGCGCCATTCCACGAGGCGGGCATCGTCGTCTGGCGCTTCGCCGCCGCGCCACGCGCCGCAGTCCGAGGTGCGGATGACATCGCCGCTGAACTCGCCGCAGGCGTTCGAGGCGCCGCGGTCGGCGGCGAAGGGACAGGCAATGCGCTCGCTCCTGCGGCGCCCGTACCCACCGCGCCAGCACGCGCCGCGCCGGGGATTTCATTCACCGTGTAGTAGCCGAAATCATGCAGCAGCGGCAGCGCATCCGCCGATCGCACCCCCGCCATCTTGATCTCGAAGATGTACCCCTGCCGCAGCGAGTCGAGCACCAGCCGCGCATGGAGTCCATCCGCCGACACCACCACGCTTCGAATGCCATGCGTCACCTGGTTGATCACCGGCGACCCATAGATGTGGTGGTACATGTAGATGAAGCTGTTCACGCCGTAGCTCGCCGCGTCACTCGCCGTCGCCCTGTCCACCGGCCCCGTGAACGTGATCTCGAATCCGTCCGGACGCACCTCCACCCGATGTGCCTCGAAGGGAATCTTCCCCGTCCACGCCAGGCGCTGCAGCCCGTAAGGCGCCTTGCCCGTCGCGGCCCAGCCACGGCTCGTCTGCCCCACGAACATCGAGTTGTCCTTGCCCCACACTTCGCGAAACACACCCGACATGAAGCCTTCGCGAAATGGGAAGACAACGCCCTGGTACACGCCGTTCACCTTTTCGAGGTACACGCGCATGATCTTGCTCTGCCCCTGGTCCCCAACGAACAGCTGCCCCGCGAACGGCCCGAATCCACCGCGCGTCGAGTCCACGAGAATGGCTGACGTGGAGATGCCAAGGATCGTATGCGGGAACCAGACCGCCGGTGTCTTGAGGTGCGGGACCCGCTTCGCCACCTCGAACTTCGGCTCCCCCGTATCCGGAATGTCCGCCTTCGTCAGCTTTACAGGAGACCCTGGTTCACCCGACCACTTGAGGCCCATCGGGTTGCCCATGAAGTCGCCGGTCTCCACGTGCGTGATCCCCCCCGACCCCACCCAAACCCCCGGTTTCTCGGGGTAGAACAGGTCGCCGTCGGGGTTGTATCCGCAGCTCGACGGCGACCGGCATCCCGCGGCGATCGGCGTCATGTCTCCGTTCGGCGAGATCTTCAGCATCCAGCCGCGCCACTTTACGAAGCTCTCGCCATAACCGACCCATGCGAGGTTCAGCGTCACGATCATGTCGCCGGTTGGCGAGAGTACGGGCCCGAAGGAGTACTCGTGGTAGTTGCCCGACAGGGGCCACGAGTAGACCGTCTCGTATCGATCCGCCTTGCCATCGCCGTCCACGTCGCGAAGCCGCGTGAGCTCACTCCGCTGCGCGGTATACAGCGCCCCATCGCGATACATGAGTCCGAGCGCCTCGTGAAGTCCCTGCGCGAATCGCGTGTAGTGCGGCCGGCCTCCGTTCAGGCTCGAGGGATTCTCGATGATCCAGACGTCACCCCGCCGAGTGGCCACGCCCAGTCGGCCGTCGGGAAGCGTCTCGAGTCCGCCCACCTCGAGCACCACACCTTCCGGAACCGGCAGCGTCGTCATCCGGTAGTAGTCGTTCTCCGTCGGCACCCGCGGTCCGTCGCCACTCGGCCGCTGCGCCGCGAGCGCCGAACCAGCGATCAGCAACAGCGCCATCGTGGCGCGGAGCATCCGATGCGTCGACACAGTCACGCGGAGCGATGCACGCCATATAGTCGAGGAGATCATGGCTACCACACGATCGAATAGGAGACGGACGCTTCTCCGCGACTGAACTGGACGGGCATCAGCAACTCGTCCATTCCATTCGTGTGTCGCAGGACAGGACGGCTGCCGTTTGCCGGCAGCTTCAGGTAATACGCTCGGTCTCCAACGACGTACGATCCATCGCGCTGACGTTCGATCTGTCCAGCCTGGGCAAGCTGCACGTAGAGACCGTCCGTCTGCGGAACACCCGGCGGCGCATGCATGCGAATCTCACGATGAAGGGTGAGTCCGTCGAGGTCCGCGCGCACGGCGTCCTCGACCGACACTCCCTGCACGCGGTAGAGGAAGGTCGGATGCCCGGTCTTGTCGAGCTGGTACCCGTCACGATGGAACTCTCGGTCGTCGAGCGAATCCGGCCACGGCGCCGCCGCACTCGTCAGATGCGACACGCTCGGCGACCCAGTCAGCGTGACGCTGCTGCCGAGTGGCTCGGACGTCTGGTCTTCACCACGTTCGTGCCACATCTGCGTCATTTCGAGGTAGGGGCCGCGCCAGACGTACAGCAGTGAGCCCTGCCCGAGGTCGTACGTGAAGTGTACGCCGCGCGGATCGCCAACAGACATCGCGAGCACGCGTTTGGTATCGCGGTGGCGCACGAAGCTGCGCACCAGCACGGGCTCCGTCTGCGACTGCGCGTCGATCATGATGGGATTGATCGGTGCGTTGCCATCGCCGCGTGCGCCACCGTCGTCGGTGAGCGACTGACGCTCGACACCCGGTCCTTCGACCGTGATCGCGACGTCGCGACGATTGAACTGCGGCCGATTCTTGTAGTAGCTCACGGCGATGGCGTGCGAGCCGGCGGAGAGTTCGACGTCGCCCGTGCGTCGCCGCTCCCCGCCCGTGTGCGCGACGACAGGCGTGCCGTCCACGCTGAGCGTTCCGCCACCGATGGATGCGCCGCGCGTGCTGGCGTCGTTACCGATCCATCCCAACGAAAGTCCGAAGCGATACGTGCCGGCCGTCGGCGCCATCATCGTTCCGTCGTACGCGACCGCGAATTTGTCCTGCGGCACCGGCAGGTCAGGCGAAATGGCGGCCACCGCGCCCTGTCGTACTGGCGCGTGACTCGCGGCGTATGACGCATCCATCGCATCGCCCTCATAGACGCGATAGTGCAAGTCTGCGAGGGTCACCGCACCGCGATAGGACTTGTACCGAATGTTCCGAAGGGCGATCGGACCGTGCGCGCCTTCGACGACGAGTGGGCCAGACGAACGCTCATCGCCAGAAGCCGCGCCGCGCGTCGGACCAGTCACCTGCACGTTCTCCTGCACCACGACGCCGTTCACGCTCACCTTCGCGAACCGCGCATTCGCGATCTTTTTCCCCGCGGCGAACAGGGGAGCCCGAAAAGCAATATCGACGTGCTGCCACAATCCCGGAGCACGACCGGCGTTCTGGCGTGGCGGCGTGCCTTCGAACCCTGCATGCGACGGCCCGCGCGCACTCTCCCATGGCGGGGCGACGGCGCCAATCGTCGCCACCGCTGGCGCACCCGGCACCCAGCTGTCGGAGAGTTGCAAACCATACCGGCCCATGAGCAGCAGCATCGGCGTCGATCCCTTCGGGAGCATGACGTCGAACGATAAGTCGAGATCACCGTGCTCCCATTTGGTCGACATCGGCGCACCGGACGCGGTGTTGACGAGAATGCCCGTGCCCGGCAAAGTCACGAGCGCGGGAGAGCTTTCGTGGTCGGTTGCCACGTGGCCGACGATCTTCCAGTTCCCCGCGACCGCGCGAAGGTCCGTCAGGTCGGTCAGCGCGAGCGTCGCCGGCGGCAGGTCGGCGATCGGTGCACCAGGGTTCTGGGCTCGTGCAGTGCTCACCGCGGCGACGGTGAACGGGATCAGCAGCAGGCGGCTCGCCGCGCCTCGAGAGATGGGACACATGCGGCGAGAATGTCGGTATGTGCCGGGGATTCCGCTAGGCGCAACGACGAGTTGCCCTATCGCATGCTCCATATCGGCGAAGGAACGTGAGGATCAGCGCGGTCGCATCGAAAGCGATGCCAGACAAAAAAAGCCGCGTACATGATGTACGCGGCTCCGTGCCGATCAGAATGCGTGCGGTGCCGCGCTAACGGGGAGCCCGAAGGATCAGCGCCGTGGCTGCGGATGCCGCGGCCATGAGCGTGGCCATCGTCGCGATCGCGCTCGACGGCGTAATGACGAACTCCCGGCGCCACCACGGCGTGATCACCTGCGGTGCATGGCGCGGAATGGATTCCATGATCTGCGCATTCAGGTACGCCGGCGTGCGCATGCGGCGGCGGCCGGCCAGGTCGTCTTCCATGCGCTTCCAGAACTCCACGTCCTTCGACCACTCGCCACGGCGCGCATCACGTTCGGGCGTGCTGCCATCGAGCCACGCATGAACGGATTTGGAGATCGTCGTGCTCGGGGGACCGAGGGGCACCTCGCGATCCGACAGCGCCCGCTCGGGACGGCTCGAGCGGTCACGCTTGCGGCTCTCGCTGGTGGCGTCAGAGTGAAGGTCGTCGAACAGCATGTTAGGCGTATTTTTCCTCGAGTAGGGCCTGCAGCGCTTCGCGTGCACGGTGCACCCGCATCTTCAGTGCACCAACGGTGGTTCCGAGCAGATCCGCCATCTCCTCGTAGGAGCGGCCCTCCACGTGCTTCATCACGAATGCTTCGCGCAACGACGCCGGCAGCGACGAGAGCGCAACGTCGAGGTCCGATCGCAACTCCGTGCGGTCCAGCTCTTCCTCGGGCGTCGCAAACCCTGACGGCTGGTCGTCCTCGTCGTAACTCAGGTGCGAGCGACGAATGTTCTTGAGCCAGTCCTTGCACCCATTCGCCACGATCCGGAACACCCACGCATCGAAGCGGCCACGCACTTCGGCAAGGTGTTGATAGGCCTTGATGAACGAGAGCTGGAGAATGTCCTCCGCCACGTCCGGGCTTCCCGTCATGCACAGCGCGTGACGATACAGTGGATCACTGTAGCGAGTGATCAACACGGTAAATTCATCGCGGTCGCCCGCGAGCACGCGCTGAATGATCCGCTGATCAGAGTCCTCCTGATCAACGAGCAGTTCCTGCTCCGTCGTCCTCACGACGATAGAGTAACGCAGAAGTCGCGCGCGGGACAGGGTAGCAGTCCCATCGTTGCTGAGGTATTGGGTCGCCACGTTCGCATGACGAACCGCCTGCTCGGGCCGTAACAGCTCTGAGGTGTGACAGTCTGACCCGGGCGGCGGCTTCGCCGCGCCCTCGCCTGACAGCGGGCAACTGAGGTCTGACAGCTGTACGCTACACGACTGGTTCCCTTGGTCTGAAATGCATCGTTGCCTGAACTCACTGGTGGCAAATGTGGCGCGTCAACCCAGTTGTGTAGATCATGACTGTGTGACCAGTCAGTCGACCCGCTGTCAGACGAGCAGCCGCGCAGCGGCGAGCGGGTCAGGCTGTCAGACGTCGTCAAACGCGTGCCATCCGCGCCGTCGCACCAGCTCCGTGTGCTCGCCCAGCAGCGGCGGGCGCAGACGCACCTCACCCGGCACGCTCGGCGGCATGCCGTAGTCGCGCGAGGCGGGCCGTTCGGCGAGCATCTCGCTCACGGTCCGCACTACACCATTCGGTACCCCAGCGGCGTCCAGCCTCTCCTTCCATTCGTGAGAGGGGCGTTCCCGTATCCGCGCCGCGATCGCTGCCACGATGCGCTCGCGCTGCGCGAGCCGGCCCGCGTTCGTGCGCAGTGCCGGGTCGGCGGCGAGCTCGGGCAGCTCGAGCGCGCCCGCGCACGCGAGCCACTGCGGGTCGCTCCCCGCGGCGATCACCACCGCACGATCGGCCGCGTGAAAGAGCTGGTACGGGACGAGGTTCGCGTGCGCATTCCCCCACCGCTTCGGCGGCAAGCCCGACACCAGGGCGTTCTGGGCGACATTCACCAACGCCGCCTCCGCCGTTGCTGACAGCGAAACGGTCACTTTCCGACCGACGCCCGTGCGACCCCTCTCGACCAGCGCGGCGAGCACCGCGATCGCCGCGTCCTTCCCCACCATCACGTCCACCAGTGCGACGCCATGCTTCATCGGCTGTCCATCCGGCTCGCCGGTGATGGACATCCAGCCGCTTTCAGCCTGCACCACGAAGTCGTAGCCCGGCCGGTTGGCGTCGTCCGCGAAACCGGTGATCGTGCACCAGACCAATCCGGGATATCTGGACCTGACCTGATCCGCCGAGAGGCCTCGCTTGCTGAGTACGCCAGGGCGAAAATTCTCCACCACGACATCGGCCTCCGCCAGTAACCCCTGTAGCAGCGCAACGCCCGGCTCACTGTCGAGGTCGGCTTCCACGCTCAGCTTGTTCCGGTTCACGCTCAGGAAGTATGCACTTTCCCCGCGCCCGTCGAACGGGGGCCCCCACCCCCGCGTCTCATCCCCCTGCCCCGGCCGCTCCACCTTGATGACTCTGGCACCCATATCCCCAAGCATCATCGTACAAACCGGCCCCGCCAGAACTCGGCTCATATCCAGCACGCGAACTCCAGTCAGCATATTGTGTATCGATTATGTCGCGATGAGGTGGGCGTCAAAAAGCTCGTTGCCACTGTTTAGCCGACACATGCTTGGAGCGCCCCGTACAAAACGTTCGCGCGGTTTGTCAGTAAAGCTTGCGTAGCTGCTGAATAATCATATACTTGCCGCGAGAATCCAGCCCGCCGTTCGATGCGGCAACCTCTGCGCGCCGGGCCGCAGCCTTCATTGAACGGGGAGCACACCTCCCCCGAGCACGGATCGGTCGGGCACATGACGGAAGCGGACATGGACGAGGAAAAGGCGATTCCGGCCCCTGCGGCCCCGCGCCGAGGACCTGGCCACCGTGGCGCAGACATGCGCGACACGGTTGCCGAGATGGCCGAACGGGCCCAGCTCATCAGTCAGGAGGCCGGCAGCAAGGTCTCCTATGCAATGAAGGATGTCATCAGCGCAGCGGCCGGCCTCGCCGGTTTTGCGATCGAGAGCGCACGCGACCTCGTCAACTACATGGTGCGGCGCGGCCAGATGACGCAGGAAGAGGGCGATAAGCTGATCCGGGAAGCCGAAGAAGCCCACGGAAAGAAGCCCGCCAGCGAGAAGGGGCGCCCCACCGCGTCCAAGATCGCCGCCGACAAGGCCGCCGCAGACCGCGCCGCGCGTGACGCAGCCAACGCAGCCGCCATGCTCGCCGGTGCTGCGCAGCGGCCGGGCGCCTTCTCCTTGCGTCCCGCAGCGCCGCGTCCGCCTGCGCCGCCAGAGGCTCCAGCTCCGCCGAGCGCCGCACCGGCGAAGCCCAGCGTTGCCGTCAAGCCACCCGTCGTCGCAAAAGCGCCGCCCGCCAAGGCCGCACCCGTGAATGCGGTCGCACCTGCCAAGCCGGCTCTGGCAAAGGCTCCCGCGAAGGCCGCGCCGACCAAGAAGGCCGTGCCCGCCAAGGCGAAAGCACCCGCCAAGCCGGCGCCCAAGGTCGTCGCCAAGCCGGCACCCAAGGTCGTCGCCAAGCCAGCCCCCAAGGGAAAGAGCGCTCCGTCGAAGGCCCCCGCCAAGGGAGCCAAGCCGCCCGCAAAGAAGAAGCGGTAGTACCCCCGACCCCCGACCGCGCGCGATGTCCAGTACGATCATCGCGCGCGCACCCACCCGACTCGATTTCGGTGGTGGCTGGACCGACGTGCCGCCATACGCTGAGCGCGAAGGCGGTGCGGTGTGCAACCTCGCGATCGCGCGCTACGCCACGGCCACTGTTGTAATCGACAACGGAGCCACCAACCCGGCGCGCAGCACCGACCCCCTGGTCGACGCCGCCCTGCGCCGCGCCTCCCTGCCGCACGCTACGGTCACCGTCACCAGCAACTTCCCCGTCGGCGCCGGCCTCGGTGGATCCTCAGCGGCGGGCGTCGCGATCGCCGGCGCCCTCGCCGTCGCCCGCGGGGCGCCATTGTTGCCGCACGCCCTCGCCGCACTGAGCCGCGCCACCGAGGTCGACGACCTTGGCATTCCTGGCGGATTCCAGGACCACTACGCCGCCGCGTTCGGTGGCGCATTGCTGCTTACGCTGAGTGATGACCACGTCGACGTCGACCGAATTTCTCTCGACGCGCGATTGCAGACCGAGCTCGCGCGCCGGCTCATTCTCGTTTACACCGGAGAGTCCCGTATCTCCGGCGAGACGATCAGTGCCGTGCGCGACGCATATCTTTCCAGTGAGGGCCGCACGGTACGCGCCTTGTCCCGCATGAAAGCCCTCGCCGTCGAGATGGCCGCTGCGCTGCGCGGCGGAGATGTCGACGCACTGGGAGCGCTCGTGGCGGAACACTGGGTGCACCAGCGCGCGCTGCATCCGGCCATTCCCACGGCGCGCATCGACGCCATCATTGCCCTCGCCGCCGAACATGGCGCGGCCGGCGCCAAGGCGCTCGGCGCATCCGGCGGCGGCTGCGTGGTCGCGGTCGCGCGCCAGGGGCGCGAGGAAGAGCTGGCCCAGGCGCTCGGCACCCTGGGTGAGTTGCTCGACTTCTCGATCGACACCGCTGGATTCACCGTCATCTCGCGCTCGATGGCGAACGCAGGAGCCCCATGATCGACGTCATCGCACCGGGGGACGCACGTGCGCTTGCGCGCGCGCTCGTCCAGGTGGACTCGCGCAACCCCTCCCTGGTGCACGGCGGTCCCGGCGAACTCGCATGCGTGCAACTCCTGCACGGCGTCCTGCACGCCTGGGGATTCTGGACGGAAATCCAGGATGCCGCCGTCGGTCGACCCAACCTCTTCGCGCGCATCGGCACCCCGCGCGGCGGGCGCTCGCTGATGTTCAACGGCCACCTCGACGTAGTTGGCGTCGAGGGCATGACCCACCAGCCGTTTTCCGCCGAAGAGCGGGACGGCCGGATGTACGGCCGCGGATCCGCCGACATGAAGGGAGGCATTGCGGCGATGTGCGCAGCCGCATGGCGCGCGTCGCAGGCGGGCTCGCGCGGCGAGATCCTCATCGCTGCCGTGGCGGACGAGGAGTTCGACAGCATCGGGACGCGCGCAGTGCTCGCACGCGGCATCCGCGCGGACGGCGCGATCGTCACCGAGCCCACGCGACTCGCCATCATGCCGGCGCATCGTGGGTTCGTGTGGATCGAGGTGGAAGTGGTGGGCCGCGCCGCGCATGGCAGCCGCTTCGACATCGGTGTCGACGCGATTCGTCACGCCGGATTGCTGCTCGCCGAGCTGGACCGGATCGACGAGCAGATCCTGCCGCGCAACACGCACACGCTACTCGGCCGCGGGTCGCTGCACGCGTCGCTGATCGAGGGCGGCACGGGCCTGTCCACGTATCCGGATCGCTGCGTGCTGAAGCTCGAACGTCGGACGATTCCGGGCGAACGTGCGGACGACGTGATCGCGGAAATCGAGCGCGCGTGCAATGCGGTGCGATCCAGGCGATCGACGTTCGAGGCGAACGTCCGCCTCCTGGGTGCGCAGGGTCCGAGCGACGTGCCCGCCGACGCGCCGATCATCCGCGAGCTCGCGCACGCGATGGAGGGACTCGGTGAGACGGTCGGCATCGAGGGAATGTCCGCCTGGACCGACGCGGCACTGCTCAATGACGCGGGCATTCCCGCCATCTGCTACGGACCGGGCGACATCTCGCTCGCGCACGCCGCCGAGGAGTTCGTTCCGTTGACGGAGATTGATCGGGCGACTGAGGTGCTCACGGCATTTGCGAGGCGCTGGGGACACTGAAACTGCCGGAAGATCGTACCTGGTACAGCGTACCTTGTACCTGGACTGGCCTACGACTCACGGAGAACAGTTGACGCTATTTTCCAAAGGTACGGGCACGCAGCAATGGGGCTGCGGTGACGATTTGCCCTTCCACTGTTCGCCGGAACCATTATGCCATTCCAGGTACCGGGGTATGGCCTACCAGGTACGCTCTTCCAGCTCTTTCCAATAGAATGTCTCGCCAGAAAAAGCCGACCCAATTGACCGCCGACCAGTACGACGCGCTCGAGCGCGCCATCTCCGATGGCCGCAAGCTTTCGGTGTGGAGGCGCGGCACCGAATTCATCGTCGTCGTCGATCGGCTGCGGGTTTCCGGCGGTCGCGAGGCACTGGAGGCGCACCATCCCACCACCGGCGACAAGCTCACGCTCTACATCGACGAGCTCGAGGGCATCGAGGTGGTGCGGTGAGCGCTGACGTCCACGAGGAACTTCCTCTCGTCGCGATCTACGCCGATGAATCGTGTCTCGGTAACGGACGCGAGGGCGACAATCCTGGCGGTGCGGCGGGCGTGATCGAGCACCTCAATGCGGCCACCGAGCGATTGACGCGGTGGGACTACTGGATCTCGGAGCCGTCCACCACCAACAATCGCATGGCCCTGCGCAGCGCCATCGAGGCCTTTCGCGTGATCGGGCGGAAGGGCGGCGTGTTCCGCGTGCTGTTCACGAGCGACTCACAGTACCTCGTGAAGGGCATGACCGAGTGGGTGCATGGCTGGGCGGCGCGCGGCTGGCGGCGCAGTGGTGGCGAGATCGAGAACCTCGCGCTCTGGAAGGAGCTCGTCGAGGCGGCCACGCCGCATCGCGTGCAGTGGCAGTGGGTGCGCGGCCATGCCGGACATCCGCAGAACGAATACGCGAACGACCTTGCGGTCGATGCGGCGAAGACCCAATCGGATTCCGCGGGAGCGCGCACCTCGGAGTTCGACGCATGGCTCGCCGTGCAGCGCGAGAAGAAGCGGGTCGTCGTGAGCCCGGCACCATTTCCCAGTGGCAAACCGTTCGCCGCGGCGCGACCATTGCCTCGGATCGCACCGGCGTCACGTGCCTGAACGCGTCACGCCGGCGAGATGCATGGGGACATCTCTATCGAGCAATTCATCCTGGAGGTACCATGAAGCGCCCCATCGGTCCTCCTTCAAGAACGTGGGAGTCTGCACGGTGAAGGGCGATCACGCACGACGGCAGCGTGCGCTGGAAGCGATCCAGCGTGAGCGCGCGGACTCGCTCGAGTCCGCGATACATCGCTCGAACGCGCCGCAGTAAGACACCGGAGAAGCCTCGATGGATACCATCGAAACGATGTACCGCCATCTCGTGCGAACCATCCGCACGAGCTATCCGCGTTACCTGACGCAGCCGTTCGAGGTAGGAGAGCTCTACCAGAACATCCTTCCGTACCGGCTCCATCGCCGCGAGCTGGGCGTCGAGACCAACCAGGACTACGAGCTTGCGCTCATGGAGCTGCTGAGCGGCGCGCGGGGCTACCTCGTCGTCGACGGCAAGATGAGCGATGTGCTCGGCGCCGAGCGAAAGGCGCCAAGCCCGAATACGGCGCGCATTCGTGATTTTGCGGCGTCGCACGTCGCCCTCGCCCCCGAGCCCCTCCAGCAGCTCAACAGCGCGTCGGGTGGACAGAGTGCGGTCGCGGGATCACGGCCATCGCAAACGGGAGCACTTTCTGCGCAGCCTGCCGCCGCACCCGCGAGCGTCACCCCTCCGCGTGTCGCCGAGGCAACCATCGCCGCACCGAACAAGCCAGCGCCGGGAGATCCCGGGCGTCGCGCGCCGAAGCCATTCAAGGTGGCCGAAGGCGGCGAACACTGCGCCTATTGCAAGGGTGCGCTGCCGGGCGGCCGCGAGATCAGCTTCTGTCCCCACTGCGGTCAGGACCTCACACTCGTGCACTGTCCCGCATGCGGAAGTGAGCTCGAGCGTGGCTGGAAGTTCTGCGTCACCTGCGGCCGGGCGTCCACGGAGGTGTGACAGCGGGCGCGCGGCTTGCCGATAGAGCAGCCAGTCGAGTCGGCTGTTCACCTTTGCCCGTTCGCCCCATGCACACCCTATCCGGTTCCTTGTCCTCGAGGCTGTTCACACTGGTGCTCGCATCCGCGTGCGCGGGCGCGTCGCCAAGTTCCGCTCCCGCCCCGGTCGCCGCGCGCGACGCGGGCGCCACGACGGTACCCACCGGTAGCGCAGCACCGCTCATCCAGAGTGTGTGGCCGGTGCGCACACGCGAGCATCTGGACCTCTGGCTGCACAGCTACGCGCTGATCAACCAGGACACCACGCTCGTCCCGTATTTTCGCCGCGGCTATCGGGAGCGCATTGCAGGCGTGCGACGGCAGCGCGGCGTGAGCACATTGCTCGACGCGAATCGCGAGCGCCTGGTCGCGCGGATTGCCATCGAGCCGGCACTCGCGACCAGTGGCCAGTTCCTGCCGCTCTACTTCACGTCGTGGGACCAGATGCGGCAGGTGATCGACAAGTTTCTCGCCGGAAACGGAAGTCCCGCGTCGGCCGGCGACCAGCAGACGGCGGCGTACTTCTCCCTGCTGGGGAGCACCTTCCCCGTGGCGGCCGACCGCGAGTGGCTGCGGTTGTTCGTCCAGTCCGTCGACGACGAGAGCCGGAAGTTCTATCACGACTACTGGACCGGTGAGCTCCGCGCGCGCGCGACCCTCGTGGCGCATGTCGACTCGCTGTGGCAGCGCCAGTGGCGCCCGGCATTGCAGCGCTATCTCAACAGCACCCAGCAACAGAATGGAGAGCTGTTCCTCTCGCTCCCGCTCGGCGGCGAGGG
>JBBQFW010000076.1:0-14713 GCA_038322445.1 Gemmatimonadales bacterium | reverse complement strand
CGCCTCGCCAGCGCGGCAGCCCCCGTGAGCAGCATGGCGAACACGCCGAGCACGCGGGTGCCGAGCAGCACCACGGTATTCGTGACATGGTAGATCATGCGAGTGCGATCCGGCGTATTCACCACGCCGCGCAACGTCAGCATCGTGCCCACGAACATCGTGAGGAACGCGATGTCCTTCACGTTGTAGAAGCTGTGCGAGAAGAGCTGTGGGCTCAATACCAGCCCAAGGCATCCCACCAGCGCGAGCCAGCCACCGAACCGCTCGCGGCACAACCGGTAGAAGAACACCACGCCAAGGTAGAACAGGAGGAAGGTGGCGAGGTGCCGCATGTAGAACACGGTGCGCACGTCGGCGTGGAACATCAGCGTCTCGGCCCTCACGAGCATGATCTCGAAGAGCGGACCGAAGCGTTCGTACGCCGGCCCCTTGGCGGCGCGCAGGGCATCGAGTGCGGCGACGTCCGGCACCTGGTGCGTCACGTACATGATGCCGAACTGTCGTGTCGGAATCTCGTCCCACGAAATGCCGTAGTCGCGAAACACCGCGAGGCCGAGCAGCAGGTAGCCGATGAAGAAGGCGTACGTTGCCATCCGCAACCGACGCGACAGGGCGCGCGTGCTCATTTCGCGGACGGTTCCTTGGCGACGGTGATGCCGGCCACGTAGGGACGCAGAGTCGCCACGGTATCGCCCGCGGCGAGTCGCTGGCCGAAGCGATACCACGTACGATCGCCGAATCGCGCACGCAATGCTTCGTCGTGGTTGCCGTAATCGAGGGCGTAGACGACGTTGCCGTCGAGATGTCCGTCGGCATCGAAGGTATTGGCGGGAAAGAAGGGCGCGTACGAGGCGGTGCCCTCCCGGTCCATCTGCACGTCCTCGACGCAGACCGGCGGAGTTGCCTTGATGGTGTCGCGGTCGAGCGCGAGCGCGGGCCGCACGAGTCGATCGAGCCGTCCCCGCTCACTCACGGGACGCCGCGCCGCTTCGGCGTCCAACGACAGGCGAATCGCGCACGGTGATGCGGAGACCATCAGTCGCGCAGCGTTCCCACGGCTCAAGCCCAGCCCCCAGAGGTAGTGAAGATTGCGCGCCGCCTGTCCCTCGTTGATGAACACCAGCGCGTGATGCAGGTGTGCCGACGTGACGAGACGATCAGGGTCGACCCGCATGAGCGGCGCCATCTTGCGATAGCCGCGAATGCGCGCCGGCACGCCCATGTTGATGCCGAAGGCGAGCCAGGAGAACAGGACGCACGACGGAACGAGCCACGTGAACAGACGGCGCGCGGTGCCATCCGTCACGGAGCCGAGCCACACGGGAGCACGCGCGGTGAGGACCAGGATCGCCGGGAGCGCCGTAAAGAGGAATCGCGGGCCGCGGAAGTTGCCGTCGTGCCAGTACGCCGCGTACGCGATCAGCTGCGCCATGAGCAGCCCGATCAGGAGCGTGTCCCACCGCGTCGGCCGGCGAAGCACCGCGAGCCCGGCCGCGATGAGGAGCACCACCGGAAGCGGCCACTCGAAGAGCAGCACGTTGAGCTGCAGCAGGTACTTCGACGCGAACATGAGCGCGCGCATCGGCGTGTGCATGGTGCCGTAGGGGTCCATGTGGAACCCGAGCTGGTGCGCACTGCCATAGAGTACCTCGTACCCCAGCCGCATCGGTGCGCCGTTCGTCCGGGCATTCACGACAAACAGGATCGCGACGGGCACGAGCCCGGCCGCCACCTGTACCACGAGCGAGCGCAGGTGCACCCCACCGCGCCGTTCCCGGATGGTATCGAGCTGCGCCAGGCCGACCACCATGGCCACCACGAGCGCGTCCAGCGGACGGATCGAGAACGCGCCGCCGAGCGCGAGTCCGATAAAGGCGGCAGCACGGGTGACGCGCCCTCGGTCCGATGCGTCGGCCCAGACGGCGAGCTGCATCAGCGCCACCGTCGTGAGCCACAGCACGGGCACGTGGTTCATGAAGCTCGCCGACATGAAGAGCGCGAACGGGCAAAGGGCAAACAGGATGACCACCGCGCGCGCAGTGCGCTCGTCGTACACCCGACGCACGAAGCCATACAGGCACAGCACGCTCAGCGCGAACAGCAGCGGGTTCACGAGCCACACCGCGCCCACGGCCATACCGAGCGCGAGGAACACTGGTCCGCCAATGGGGAACTGGGAGTACCACCTCCCCTTCTCGATCATGTTGTCCATCCCGAAGAACTCTGGATTCGGATCGGGAGGAAGGAACAGGCGGCCGTGCAGCAGCATCTTTGCGTGGAAGAGCTGCGCCACTTCATCGGCATTGTGCGGCTGGCGGCCGAAGCAGTACCACGCGATCACCACCGTGGCGGCAAACGCGATCAGCGCGGCGCCACCGATGAAGATGCGCGACGGGATGGCCAGTACACGACGCGTGCTCGCGTTCCACAGCGCATCCATCGGTTGCGCAGCAAACCTCGAGAGCACCGCCAGCACGACCAGGATCGCGACGCCAACCACCATCCAGAAGTGCCGCACCTGTCCGTACCACGGAAGCGCTTCGCCGCCTGTGAGCCGATTCGCCAGCGGGTAGACGCCAAGAACACACAGCAGCAGCGCGGTGACCAGGGGAATGGCCGCCGCGCTCCGCCGCTCCTTTGCGGAGTCGGTGTCCACTCAGGGAATCAGGCGGTACTTCTCGACGCGGAACTCGTCGCGCGCCGCCACCCCAGTCGATCCCTTCCGCATGAGCTCCTCGATCTCGGTGATCTCGCGCGGAAACTGCGAGAGCCACTCGACGGTCTTCGTCGTGGCGAGGTAGTCGTCCTCGATGCGCACGCCGACGTTTCCGTACTGCGTGACCGCACGACGGATGCGCGACGCGAACTCCTTGTTGCGTGGCGTATCCGGGATTTCCTCAAGCAGGTGCTCGCGCACATACAGGCCGGGCTCGATGGTGAACACGCTCCCGGCCTCGATCTTCCCCGTATAGTAGTACTGGTCGGGATCGTGCACCTCGAGGCCGATGCCGTGCCCGATCCCATGCATGTAGTACAACTGCAGCTGCAGGCACTGCCTCGGCTGCGCACCCGTGCCGCAGTCATATGTGGCGTTGGGTGAATCGATCAGGCCCACGCGCGTCAATCCGGCCGCGAGTGTCGCGCTCGACGAGTCGCTCATGAGGCGCGCCGCGGCGCCAATCTTCGCCTGTCGTTCCGCCGCCCGCTGCGCATCGCGCACGATCTGGTAGATGATGCGCTGCTCGGGCGAGAACGTCCCGTTCGCGGGCACCGTGCGGGTGACGTCGGCCGCGTAACCGCGGAACGAGGCCCCGATGTCCATGACGATCAGGTCGTTCGAGCCGATGAAGCGATCGTCGTGGTTGTAGTGCAGTGTCGTGGAGTTCGGACCCGAACCCACGATCGTCGAGAACGACGGCCGGTCCGCGCCATTGCGCCGGAATGTGTACTCGATGAGGGCCTGCAACTCGAATTCGTTCAGGCCTGGCTTGATCATCGGAATGACTTCCTTCTGCGCCCGGACGGTGATGTCCACCGCGTTGCGGATCAGCACCACCTCCGCCGCGCTCTTCGTCCCGCGCAGCCGCTCGACGGCGTCATTCACGACGGTCAGCTTCAACGACGGATACTTGCGCTTGAGCCGATCGAAGATCTGCTCATCGGGCGTCCGGAAGGAGAGGGCGCCCTCGTCCTCCGGCGGCCGGCTCACTTCACCGATCACGTTCAAGGGAATCCCGGAGCCGGCCAGCGAATCGAGCACGCGAGGGAAGTCCGCGATCGCGCGGCTTCGGAGCCCCGTCAGTGCGCTGACTCCCTCCACACCCACGCGCGTGCCGGTCCATACCTCGCGGCTCGGCTGCCGCGGGTTCACGAACAGCGTGGCCGACTGCAGTGCCCCGCCCTTCACGAACATGAGCAGGGCCGCATCGGGTTCCTTGAACCCGGTGAGGTAGTAGAACGACGGCGCCTGCTCGAACGACAGGTAGTCCTGCGACGGGTCGTGCCCGCCGAGCGCGACCACGACACCGTCAGGCAGCACCCCAGCGAGATCGGCGCGACGACCGGTGAACTCGAGAGGCGCCTGCGCACAAAGCAGGGACGGACCCAGAAGCACTGCGACGGCGATACTGCGGATCACGTGACCTCTCGCTCGGAGAAACGGCGTGTTCAGCGAAAGAACACGCTGATGAGATAGAGAACGAGGCCGACCAGACCGCCGACCAGCGTTCCATTGATACGAATGAACTGCAGATCGCGCCCAATCTGCACCTCGATCTTGCGTGACGCATCGGTTGCGTCCCACCCTTCGACAGTCCGTGCGATCAACTCGGCCACTTCCGGACGGTATTGCTCCACCATGCCGAGGATGAGTCGCTCGATGGCGCTGTCGATGTCGGCCAGGAATGCCGGACTCGCGAGCGCCCGTTCCGCGATGCCGCCGATTGCGCGCTGGAACGGCTCGGGGGACGGCGCGTTCTCACCCGTGTACTTGGCCAGCGCTCCCTGCGCTGCACGCAGCAGTGCGTCGGACAGCTCCTCGACCGCCGGGTGCGTGAGCAGCTTCTCCTTCATGGCTTCCGCGCGGGCAATGGTCTCCGGGGAGTTGTGCAGTTTCTCCACGAAGCCGCGCAACGCCTGGTCGAACTGTCCGCGCAGCGGATGCCCCTCGTCGGCCGACACCTGCTCCAGCGTGCGCTCGATGCCGGCGACGATCTTCTGATAGAGCTTGTCGTCCACGGCGCCCGGCACCCACCACGGGCTCTCCTCCGAGATGCGGACGCGAATGAGCTCCTTGTTGTCGGCCACGATCCGCGCCACCAGGCCGACCAGCTTGTCCAGCATCTCCTGGTGCCGGTCGTCGGTCGTGGCCAGCGCGAGGAGGTCGCCCAGGAGCGGGGCGACGTGCGCCTTCCTGAGCTGCGCCACGAGTGTCTCATGCACGGTGGATTGCAGCTCGTCGTTCGGAATCGACTCCGCCGCACGGGCGACACCCCCCGCGATCGCGCGGGCCACGCGCTCCTGGTGCGCCGGCTCCGCGAGCCACAGCACGGCACGCTCGCCCACGTGCATGCCGGTGAGCTGGCGTGCGATCACCTCGCGCGCGAGGAAGTTGTTGCCCACGAAGTTGCCGAGGCTGCGACCGATGCGGTCCTTCCGGCTGGCGACGATTGCCGTGTGTGGAATGGGCAGTCCGAGCGGGTGCCGGAAGAGCGCGGTGACAGCAAACCAGTCCGCGACTCCGCCCACCATGGCCGCCTCCGCCGTGGCCCGCACCAGTCCGATCCAGAACGGGGCGAACGTGGGGTAGAGGTGCGAGAACACCGCCGTGCCCACGAAAAGGACGGCGAACCCCGCCAGCAGCGCCGTGGCGCGACGACGCATGATGGCGTACTGACGAACTTTTTCGGAATCCTCCCTGACGACGAGCATCCGTAAAAATACGTCGCGGTCGTGCGGACGGGATGCGTATCGCACAGTCCGCCCTGCCAGATGCCCTGGTGCTTTTGCTTCCGTCATCTCGAGCGACATGACGAGCGCTGCACATCGTGCGACACGGGGCGAGCGCGTTGTAACGCGGAGGAACCAGCGAGACGGAGCACCAGCTATTGCAGTTCACCCGACAGCGTCGCGAGATGCGGCAGTGCTGCGCGGATTTTCCATCAGGTGTGACGTAACTCGCAAACATTCAACGACTTGTGGTGCGTACACCCACCTCCCCGATGTGATGGGCCGTACAGACGTTCACAACCGCCATCGGTAGTTTCGCTCCACGATCGCAACGTCGCGATCCTTCATCCACCCGGAGCACTACAATGCAACGCAAGTTTCTCCTCACCGTCGCAACCGCTGGAATCGCCGCCATAGCTGCGTGCTCCAGCGATGGCTCACTGACGCCGGTTGGCGCTGATGCGACGCAGGGAACGCTGGTCGTCAAGCTGACGGACGATCCGTTCACGTTCGATTCGGTTTCGCGTGTCGACCTCTATATCGCTCGCGTCGATGGACGTCGCGCGGCCGTCGACTCCGCGCAGAAGGCCGACTCGACGCACCCCGGCGAGAACAAGGATCCCGATAACGGTTGGGTCGTGCTGGCCGAGCCGAAGGCGCGCTTCAACCTCGTTGAGCTGCAGCAGGGCACGACCGTCGACCTCGGACAGCTCAAGCTTCCCGTCGGCGAGTACAAGGGCTTCCGCATCATCATCATTGCCGATTCGTCCACCATGACGCTCAAGTCTGGCGTCGTGCTCACGAAGACCAGCAAGCCCGGCCTCAACTGGCCGAAGTCCGGTCAGGTCGTGATCAATATCCCGGTCACGAACGCCGTGAAAGTGCAGCCCGGCACGAACAGCTTCGTCGTGGACTTCGACCTCGCGAAGAGCTTCGAGATTCCGCAAGGCAGGATTTCCACGCTCGGTGCGTCGTGGCGCGGCTGGGCCTCCGGCATCATCGACAACGACAAGCTCCCCGCGACCGGCTCGGTGACTGGGAAAGTGCGTCGCGATAGCGTGACGGGTGCCGTCGGCGCGCTGGTCCAGGTGGAGTTGATGAAGGGCGGCAGCACGCTCGCCGATACCGCCAAGGCCGACGTACTCGCGACGCAGCGCGCTACGCTCGACGGCGTGTGGAGGTTCGCCTACGTGCCCGCGGGGACCTACGTCGTCCGCGCCACGCCCGGGAAGGATTCCGGCTACCGTCCCGCCGTCCTCGGCAGCCTGGTAGTCGTGGGTGGCAAGGAAGCGGGTGGCAATGTCGTCGTCCTGCCGAAGCTGGTCCCCTGATTCAGCCTGCAGCATGAAGAACGCGGCGTCCGGACCTCCGGACGCCGCGTTCTTCATGGCTCACATCTGTCCGTCGCCATTCTCCAGCGAGCGCCAGAGATACCAGCTCGCGACGGAGGCATGCGGCCGCCATCGCTCACCAATGCGGAGCACGTCCTTCGGCGTCGGCCGCTGCTTCAGCCCGTACGCGCGCTGAATGGCATTCTGGACGCCGAGGTCCAGCTCCGGCAGCACATCGGGCCGGCCGAGGCGGAACATGAGGAACATCTGCACGGTCCATCGTCCGATGCCCTTCACCTGCACGAGGTGCTCGATGATCGCGTCGTCGTGCAGCCGCCCGAGATGCGCGAGTGGCAGCGACCGATCGGCGACGCGCGCCGAGAGATCGCGCAGGTAGCCCATCTTCTGCCGCGACAACCCGGCGCCGCGCATCAACGTTTCGTCGGTCGCCAGCACGAGCTCGGCGCGCGGACGCTTGGCCGGATACAGCTCGCAGAAGCGGCGCAGGATGGTGCCCGCCGCCTTGCCCGAGAGCTGTTGGTAGACGATCGACCGAACGAGGGCGTCGTAGTGCGTTCCGGTGCGGCGCACTTCGAGCCGACACGGACCCACGCGCGTGATCACGTCGCCGAGCACCGGGTCGACGCGCTTGAGGTGCGCGATCGCGGTGCGATACTGGGAGCTCATGCCAACCAACATATCGCTCAGCGGGACAGATGTCCCGCCATTCGCTTCAGGTGGCTGGTGAATGCGTATCCCGATGGCGCGCTCGCGGCCGGCCTGACACGCTCGCCACCTGCGGTGCAATCGTCGCCACGGAGGCCTAGCTTCAGGGAAGAGACAGACGGCGCCGTCTCGCTGCCTCCTAAAATCGCGAGTGACTGTTGACCCGGCTCATCAACTACTTCCTGAAGGGGCTCGTGTTTCTCGCCCCGCTCGCGTTCACCGTGTACGTGTGCGTGCGCATCTTCACCACGATCGACGGATGGCTGGGCTTCAACCAGCCCGGTGCCGGCTTCGCGATCTCGGTGGCGTTGATCACGATGGTCGGATTCCTCGCGCAGAGCTTCCTCACGCGCGGGGTGCTGAACTTCGTGGAAGGACTGTTGAATCGCTTGCCGTTCGTGCGCCTGCTCTACTCATCCACGAAGGACCTGCTGAATGCGTTCGTGGGGGAGAAGCGCCGCTTCGACAAGCCGGTTCTCGTGACGCCGTTCCCGGGTGGCGTTGGTCGCATGTTCGGCTTCGTCACCCAGGAGTCGCTCACGTCGCTCGGCCTCGTGGATTTCGTCACGGTGTACCTGCCGCACTCGTATGCGGTGTCGGGCGTGTTGTGGATCTTTCCCTCGTCCGCGGTGACGCCGATCGCCGCGGATAGCGCGGAGGTGATGGCGTTCATCGTGTCCGGCGGCGTCACGGCACCGCCGGGGAGTGCAGAGGCGAGGTCGACACTACCGCACTGAGCACCAGGTTCCTCGGGGCATGACCATGCAGTACCGCTGCGCCCGCACTGCGAGGGCAGCCTAGGGCTGCGGCGGACCCCCCGTGATGATATCGGCCACGCGCTCGCGCTGGTGTTCGTTCTTGCTGAAGAGCAGCACCAGCACGTTGTCGTTCTCGATCAACGTCGTCTCGTTCTTCATGCTGACCGGCCGAGTCTGCGCGATGAAGCGACTTGTGTCGAGACCGGCGGCGGCCGACCGGCGCGACGCCGTGTCCGGGTAGAGATAGTATGCTACCCCGGCATTGCCGATCGTGAGCGTGATCGGCTTCGGTGCGAGTTTCGGAAGCTCACCCACCTTGTCGGTACCCGACTGCGGGGCGAGACCGGCTTGATCGAGCCGAATGCGCACCGTGCATTCGCTCCAATGACCCGTCCGCTGGCAGGTCGGTGCGCTTCCGGAGGTTGCCGCCGCCCCCGATCCTGAGGCGACGACCGAATCCTTGACCGCCGCCTTCCCTCGGCCGCAGGCTGCGGCGAGCACGAGCAGCAACGTCGCACCGAGGACTTTCACGTCCACCCCATGCGCTCGCGCAGGGCCGTCACGTGCGCCGTGTGGTGACGGCCGTGCCACGCGTACGTGGTGAGCAGTCCATCGATCGTCGTCGGCCCATTCTCCGGATGCTGCATCGTGCGCGCGAAGCTGTCGGGTGGTACACCGCGGAGCAGGGCAACCCAGCGCTCGTGCAACGCCTGGAGCAGCAGGAGCGAAACGGATACGGGCAGCGTGCGCGCATCGACGAGATCCGCCCAGACCGCCTCCTCGTACGGCTTGATGGTGGGGTTGTCCTCCGTGAGCCCGAAGCGGAACCGCGTGTAGGCATTGATGTGGCTGTCGGCCACGTGATGCACGAGTTGACGAACTGTCCACCCGCCGGGTCTGTAGGGCGTGTCGAGCTGCGCGTCATTCAGCCCGTTTACCGCTTGCGCGAGGTTCGCGGGCGCTGTGGCGATTGCATCGATGGCGCTCGCTCGCTCGTCCGGTGTGAGCGCGGAGTTGCGCGAGAGCGTTCCGATTGGATAGCGGAGATCAGGGCCAGTCTGAGGCGAGCTTGTCATTGGAGTCGATGGTTGTGGGTTTCTCCCGTTCGCAAATTACCTGTCCGCGGCCGATCGGCGAGACGTTGGGTGCGCGGGGGCGGAAATCGGATTGCTGTGCGGGAGATCGTGCAACGGGTTTGCGCTTCAGCGGCGAGAGCGTGCAACAGATGCTGCGACACGATGGTGCGCGACAGGAAGTGCTAAGTGTTGGTGCTGGCGTTGTAGCGGTTCGCCATGCAGCGGTAACGATACGCAGTCGCGGTTGGAAGTTGGAAGCCGGCGCGTGGAAGTTTGAAGTCGTCCGTTCACAACTCGTACCTGGAGGTCGGAAGTTTGTCCGTTCACAGTTGGCAGTTCCGAGGTCCAGTCCGACCGTCCGACTGTCCGACTCTCCAAGCCCCTCCCGCCGCTCCGCAGCCGGGCATACGTTTCAGGGCGCTCGTGCGACCCACACGGCAGGGCGCTGTATCCATATGGTGTATAACCGGATGATTGCGACATGACGGAAAAGAAGCGTCGTCCCGCGAAGAAGCGTGGCGCCCCGGTTCAGAAGTCGCCCTACTTCCTTCAGCCGGGAAAGCAGGATGCCGTCACTGTGCTGCGTCGGCCTGCGGGGAACCGGATCGATGCGAAGCTCTGCGGCACCATGGCCAGCCGGCCCATGGCGCTCGCCCTCGTGAAGCAACTCGAGAAGGCGGAGTCCGTCGTGAAGGACCTCTTCCTCGAGGCCACCGACGATGGCATCGAGGCCCTCGAGGCCGTGCTGGAGGCGTGCCGCCAGTCGGTCGTGCGGCGCACCGACGTCGCCGAGGGACAGCAGCGTCCGCCGAATGGTGCGGCGAGTGCCCGCAAGCGCGGTCGCAATCGCCGGCGCGGCGCAGGTGCCAAGCCCCGCGGTACCACCGCCGCGCCGCTCGAGGGCGGCGAAGGCACGAGCGCCGCCTGACGCATTGTCTCCTTTCCCGCGCATACGTGGCGCGGGATGGCGCGCCCGTCGTCCACGCGGTCGACGACGACATCTTCACCCGCCGCTACTTTGGCCTCTGCATGCGTTGCGACTTTTGCGCGGATGCCTGCTGCCAGCACGGCGTCGACGTCTCCGTCGTCGAGCGTGATCGCATCCTCGCCCGAGCCGATGCGATCGAGGCACGCATCGCCTGGCCGCGGGAGGCCTGGTTCGAGGACGCGCTTACCGAGGACGCCGATTTCCCGGGCGGCGCCGCGACGCGCACCACCGTGGTCGACGGACGCTGCGTGTTTCTCCGTCGCGATGGCCGAGGGTGCACGCTGCATGCGCTCTCGCTGGAGGAAGATGCCGACTACCATCTCCTCAAGCCGCTGGTGAGCACGCTCTTTCCTGTCACGTTCGGCGCCGGCACGCTTATCTGCTCCGACGAGCTCACCGATGGGTCGCTCGTGTGCTCCGGCGAAGGGCCGACTGCCTACGAGATGGCGCGGTGCGAGCTGGCCTGGTACTTCGGCGAGGCGCTCGTTAGCGAGCTCGATGCGCTGTGCGCACGGCCGCGCTAATGCTCGCCAGTTTTGCTTTCGCAGTACCGCGGGCGTTCGCGGGAATGACGAGCTGAAATATCGCCGCGCGCTAGGTCGCCGCGTCGCGCGCGGCCAGGTCGCTCGCACGCATGAGCTGCTGCTCTTCTCTCACCGCGGTCAGGAAAGCCGCCGGCCCCGCGCCGTCGGGAAGGACGCGAAGGATCTCGAGCGCGAGCTCGTGCTTCACCGTGACGCCCGCAGGAAAACCATGAGGATCGATACCGACCCGCTCCATCTCGGCGAACAGTTCCCCGAATTGCCGTTCATCGGTCATGCGCGTGTCCTCCGGAAACGCAGTGCCTCGCCCCGGTCGCCACGCATCAGCGAACGGGGCGCAGTTGCGATCAGGGCTTCGGCCCGCCCGCTGGCGGGCCCCAGGTGTTGTTCGTGCGATCGATGTCCGGCAGCCGCTTGTCCGGATCGAGCTCGATGCGCGCGAGCGTCTTTCCGTTCGTGGTATAGCGCCGCATGTAGCGCGTCGTGTTCGTGCTCCATACCTCGGCGGGATAGTCGTAGTTCTCGACCGACCCGTCGCTGAACGTCAGGCGGGCGTGAATGGGCAGCACACCGCGTGCGCGGTTGCCGTACACCACCGTCGTCACGGTCGACCCGTTCGCCTGCGTCGACGTCACGACCGTGTCGACCGCCTGGTCGAAGTGCGGATTCTCCTGGAACCACTCGCGCCAGAACCAGTCGAGCCGCTTGCCGCCCACATCTTCCATGGTGCGATAGAAGTCCGTCGGCGTCGGGTGCTTGAACGCCCACCGCTGGATGTAGGTGCGGAAGGCGTCGTCGAACGCCGCCGGTCCCATGATCTCCTGGCGGAGCAGCTGCAGCCCGACACTCGGCTTCACATACGCCGCGAGGCCGAGGAGGCGTGGGTCGATGCGATCGGGATTCACGTCGATCGGCACGTCGAGGTTCCGCGTCATGGCACCCTCCACATACGTCCGCTCACCGAGCGCACGTGTCATCTGGTCGCCCTTCTCGGGATAGCGGCGGCCTTCGCTGAACGTGTTGATGAAGGTGTTGAAGCCCTCGTCCTGCCACATGTACCAGCGCTCGTTCGAGCCCACGAGCATCGGGAACCAGTTATGCCCGATCTCGTGCGTGACGACGTTGTACAGGTCGTACTTGTCCTCGCTCTTTGCCTCCATCACGAGCATCGGATACTCCATGCCGCTGATCGGCCCCTCGACCGCGCTCATCTGCGGCCAGGGGTACTTGTACCAGCGCGTGGAATATTCGTCGATCGACATGCGCGTCTGGTCCGCGGCATCCTTCCACGGCTCCACCGCGCTCGGCCGATAATACGCCTGGGCAAGGATGCCATTCCAGCCGCTCGCGTCCCAGAGATATTCGGGCGACGCGGCCCAGGCGACGTCGCGGACCTGCTTCGCGGTGAACTTCCAGGTCAGCATGCCGGATGTGCCCTTCGGCCGCGCCGCGCCCGACCGGATTTCCGCGAGCGTCACGATGTTCACCGGCGTCGCCGACTTCACCGCCTGCGCCAGACGCGAGATCTGCGTCGCGGTAAGCACGTCGCGCGGATTCGTGAGGGTTCCCGTGCTGGCCACGATGTAGCCGGCGGGCACGGTGATGTCGACGGTAAAGTTGCCGTACTCGAGGTAGAACTCGCCCTGGCCGAGATACGGCTCCGTGTTCCAGCCGCGGATGTCGTCGTAGACGTTCAAGCGCGGGTACCACTGCGCGAGCTCGTACAGCGATCCCTCGCGGCCCATGCGGTCGGCGCCGTGCTCCGGAATCAGGAAGTGCCACGCCACATCGAACGTTGTCGAGCGGCCTGGCACGAGCGGCTCGGCGAGGTCGACCTTCATCACGGTGCCGTTCGGGCGGCGCTTCACCGCCACGTGACGGGCACCCACGATCTGGTCGAAGCGATCGACCACATCGCCGCCCTCGAAGCCGCGCGCACCGAAGCGCGAGTCCTGCGGGAAGATGAACGAGTTGAGCGACTTGTCCTGAAACGCGTTCTGCTCCATCTGCAGCCAGATGAAGTGCAGCGTATCGGGCGAGTTGTTGGTGTACTTGAGCGTCAGGGCGCCGGTCAGCGTCTTCGACGTGGTGTCGAGCGTCGCCTTGATGGTGTAGTCGGCGCGGTTCTGCCAGTATTTCGGCCCCGGTGCCCCGGAGGCCGAACGGTAGACGTTCGCCGAAGGGAGCATGAACGGCGAGAAGATCGAGGTGTCGCCGACGCCGGTGTTGTCGAAGTGCGGCATGCCCGCTGGCGTCGTTGTCGCCGGCGGAGCGACCTGTGCTGCAAGGGGGGCGGCGCTGGCGAGCGCCGCGAGGACAGCAAATAGCCTTGGATGCATGGATCTATGGTTCCGGGGTTTCTGGAAGTATACCCGGACACGGCAGAGGATGGTCCCGCCAATCATGCCCATCGTGTGTCTCAGCCAGAGCCATGCTGCTTCCGCGTACGCGCAGACGGCAGTCGCGCTGCAGGAATGCACGCGCACTTTTCCGCTATGGGTATTGACCAACTACGGTAGGTATTGACCAACTACGGAAAAAGCAGTTGACAATCCACGGGTTTTCCAGTAGTCTACGGAAGAACCAGTAGAGGAGACCCATGGACGATGTCTACTTCCCACCCCGCGAGCTCGAAGTCATGAGCATCCTGTGGCGACTCGGCTCAGCCACCGTCGCCGAGGTGCGCGAGGCGCTCGGCGAAGACCTCGCGTACACCTCCGTGCTCTCGGCCCTCCAGACCCTCGAGGAAAAGAGCTTTGTCAAGCACGAGGCCGACGGGCGCGCCTATCGCTACATCCCGCTCGTTGGCGCCGAGAAGGCCGGCGGCAGCGCGCTCGCGCGCATCAAGGACGCCATCTTCCACGGCTCTACCGAGCGCATGTTCGCACAGCTTGTGGCTGACGAAGGACTGAGCCGGAAGGAACTGGAGCGCATGCGCCGATTGCTCGCCGAGCGCATGAAGGAGGACGCGTCATGACCATCGCGTGGATGATCTACGTGCTGCTCGTCGGCGGCCTGCTGTCCGTGAGCGCCTGGTGCATCGAGGACGCCCTGCGCTCCGCGAAGTTTCCGACGCGGTGGGTCTGGGCGGCGGCACTCTTCGGCACCATCGCCTTCGCCGCATTTGCCCTTCGCGGGTTTGTCGCACCGGCGTCGACGCTGACGTTGACCAACGCCACGGTCTCGACGGCGGCGAGCGGGCTCGCGCCGACATCGTCCGGTATGCTCGCGATGATCGACGCACTGCGCGCGACCGCGTCAGCAACGCTGGCCGCCTTCATCGGGGCGGCGAGCCTGCGGATCCCGAACACGCTGATTCGGCTGGCCCTGATGTGCTGGGCAGCGGCAAGTGCGCTCCTCCTGCTGATGCACTTGGCGGTGAGCCGCCGCGTGGTGCGCGAGCGACGCGCGTGGCCGCTCGCAGCACTTCCCGGCGGCGTTGCGCGGGTGGCGCCCGCCCTCGGCCCCGCGGTGGTCGGGCTGACGTCGCCCGAGATCGTGGTGCCGGCGTGGCTGCTCCAGAAGAGCAGCGAAGAGCAGCGGCTCGTCATGGTCCATGAGCAGGAGCACATCGCGGCACGAGACCAGTTCCTGCCATTCGGGGCGCTGCTAGTGGCGACCCTGCTGCCGTGGCATCCAGTCGTGTGGTGGGCCTCGGCGCGGTTGCGGCTCGCGGTGGAGCTCGACTGCGACGCACGCGTGCTGCGCCGCGGCGAACGCGCCCGCTCGTATGCCGCGCTGTTGATCGACATCGCCGCCCAGTGTGGCGGCCATCGCGTGGGCGCGGTTGCGCTTGCCGACCGCACCTCTCACCTCGAACGGAGAATTCTCGCCATGACACCAC
>JBBQFW010000075.1:0-14826 GCA_038322445.1 Gemmatimonadales bacterium | reverse complement strand
TACGTCGGCGAATTCCGCGAGCTCGGGGACGGATAAATCCGCGATGCTTGCATGCGGCGCTCGTGGAGCGATGTACGTCTCGTAGGGATAGCGCGCGAAGTACGGCACGAAAGACAGCGCGCCATCACGCCGCTCGAGGATTCGGCGCCCGTCATCCTCCTCGGCCGAAATGATGTCCGCGAAGAGCGAGCGATCGTGCGTCGCGAAGTGCGAAGCGGCCGCCTCGGTCTCGACCTCGATGGTGCGGAACACGAAGTTCGTCGCGTAGATCTGGCAGTGCGGATGCGGGTTGCTCACGCCGACCACGTCGCCCTTGTTCTCGAACATGAGCACGTGATTCACCTCGGGCCGGGCGCCAAGCTCGCGATACTGCTGCTGCAATGCCGTGAGCAGTTCCACGACATTCGACACCGGCAGCTCGGCGAGGGTGAGGTCGTGGCGCGGCGTGTAGCAGACCACGCGTGCCACGCCGTCGGCGCGGCGATTCCGGTGGAATGGCGACGCCGGAGGCGCGACGTCCGGTGCCGCGGGACTCACGCACGGATGATCGTTGTCGAAGACGAACACCGACGCATACGCCGGGTTCGTTGCACCGCTGACGCGCGTGTTGCCAGGACACAGGTAGCAGTCCAACACGTGTGGCGGCACGGTGCGCTGCGCCTCGCCGACCTGTTCGCCGAGCCACGGGCGCTTGTTGCGTCCGGACGAGATCACGACCCACTCCTGGCGCAGTGGGTGCCACCGTTCCTCGAACGTCACGTCACGCCGGAGTGTATGCGCCGAGTATGCGCGGGCCGCGCGCGCCGGTGGCGGTGATGACGTTACCGGGAATGCGCTCGAGGTGCAGGTGTGCCAGAAGGGCGAAGGCCACCGCTTCCTTGGCCTCGCCGTCGAAGTAGCGTTCGTCGAACGTGACGACCGGCAACGGGGCGACCGCGTTACGCAGCATGCGCAGCAGCACGGGGTTCTTCGCGCCGCCGCCAGAGACGAGAAGCTCCTCGACTGGCTCGGGAATGAAGCGGCGGTATGCGTCGGCGATGGTGGCCACCGTGAACGCCGTGGCGGTGGCGACAATGTCTTCGGGCCGAACATGGATTCCCGCTTTCGCGGGAATGACGAACGGAGGCTTGGCGGGGTTGACGGACGCATCACCGGACTCGTTGCAGAGCGCGATGAATCGCTCGACGTACGCGGGATCGAACAGCTCGCGCCCCGTGCTCTTCGGCGGCTCGGCGGCGAAGTAGGGATTCTGCAACAGCTCCTCGATGACCCGCTCGAGCACCACCCCACTCGCCGCGATGGTGCCGTCGCGATCGTAGCGCAGGCCAGGGTACAACGTGCGCACGACCGAGTCGATCACGCCGCACCCGGGTCCCGTGTCGAAGGCCCGAACACTGGCGAGGTCGCCGTTGGGTGGCACGACCGTGACGTTCCCGATGCCGCCGATGTTCTGTAGCGCGCGCCACCGGCCACCGCCAAAGAGCAACGCGTCGGCAATCGGCACGAGTGGCGCGCCCTGCCCGCCCGCTGCAACATCGCGCACGCGAAAGTCGCTCACCACGCTGATGCCCGTGCGTTCGGCGATCACGGCGGGTGCGTCCACCTGCCACGTGGAATGTCCAGGCTCATGCCACAGCGTCTGTCCATGCGACCCGATCGCCCGCACATCCGTTCGCGCCACGCCCGCCTCGGCGAGGACGGCGATGGCGGCGTCCGCGAGCCATCCGCCGAAGTCCACCGCAAGCCGACAGTAGTCGCGCGCCGAGCCTTCGCGCATGGCCGCGAACATGCGGTCGCGCTGGGCAGGCGCATACTCGTGGACGTGAAAACCGAGGAGCTCGACGTCGAATGCCTGGGTCCCCGCAGGAGTGAAGCGCGCAACCGCCGCGGAGATGCCATCGAGTGACGTCCCCGACATCAGGCCGACGTAGATACCGCCCGCGCGGCGAACCTCGGTCATTCGACCGGTGGCGGCTCGCCGCCTGTCACGCGGCGCACTACGCCATCGCCCCATTCGATGCGACGCTCAGCCTCGTCGCGGTCGACGCCGAGTGCGTGCATGACGATCGCGAGCTTGACGGAGCCGCCTGCGTTGTCGATCAGCGTGCGGGCTTCCTCGCGCGAGACGCCGCTGACCTCGCTCACGATGCGCTCGCTACGGTCGACGAGCTTCACGTTGGTGGCGCGCAGGTCGATCATCAGGTTGCCGAACGTCTTGCCGATCCGGATCATGGCGCCGGTCGTGATCATGTTGAGGATCAGCTTCGTGGCGGTGCCTGCCTTGAGGCGCGTGCTGCCCGTGACGACCTCGGGTCCCGTGATCGCGACGATGGGGATGTCGACGAAAGCGAGCGTGATGTCGGGGGGCGGCGAGCAGGCGACGATCGCCGTGCGTGCGCCGACCTCACGCGCATACTGGAGTGCCACGCGGACGTAGGGCGTGGTGCCCGACGCTGCGATGCCGACGACCATGTCGCCGGCCCGCACGCCCTTCGCCGCGAGATCGATGCGCGCCTGACCAAGGTGGTCCTCGGCGCCTTCCTGTGCGCTGGTGAGCGCGGCCACGCCACCGGCGATGATGCCCTGCACCATGTCGGGGGGCGTGCCGAATGTCGGCGGACATTCGGAAGCGTCGAGCACGCCGAGTCGCCCGGAGGTGCCCGCGCCGACGTAGAAGAGGCGTCCGCCGGCGCGAAAGGTTGCCTCGGCGGCGGTAATGGCGAGTGCGACCTGATCACGCTGGCTCGCGACAGCTTCTGGCACCGTGCGATCTTCGGCGAGCATGAGGTCGACGATACCCGCCGGTTCGGCGAGGTCGATCTGCTGCGTGCGCGGATTGCGACGCTCGGTGACGCGGGGATCGATGACGCGCAGGGGCAGTGCCGATGTCTGGAGAACGGGACGCGCGATTCAGGGTAGACTGTGTCATCCCCGTGCGCCGCCGACAAGGTACCGGGCGCCGTTCCTCACTCGCAAGCCAGCTGGAGCACCCGTGCGCCGATTGTCCTTTCTCCTGCTTGCGACGGTGGTTTCGTCGAGCGCGCATGCGCAGATCGTCCGGTCGCGCTTTCCTGCGCGGGAGCCGGCCGCCTGGGTGTCACTGGGCGGCGCCTTCCAGCAGGCCTGGACGGTGCGGGATGGAACAACGGGCGCGACGTGGAATTTCGGGAACGCAGTGCCGTGGCAGGCGTCGCTGGAGCGGACGATCAATGGTGGCACGAGCGTTGGCATTCGCGGGACGACCGGCATGATCCCGCTGACGTATCAGGGCCCGCTGGGGAACTCGGAAGCCGATGCAAATGTCTCGCAGATTCTCGGGACGTTCCATGTGGGCAGTGGCAGGAGCTTTCGTACCGTGCTGGAGCTCAGTGCGGGCGCAACGATCTACTCCAACTTCCGAGCGCGCGGGACGGGTGCGGCGCTCGGCGCGACGTCGCCGGATACGGACTTCACCTTCGCCCTTGGCTACGGTTTCGGCTATGCGTTCACCCCGCGCTTCGGAATCGATCTGGTGCAGGACGTCACGACGGTCTGGCATCAGAGGGAGGGTCTTGCGGCGGGCGATGATTCGAGCACGCGAATCCATGGGACGCGCGTGGTTGGCCGGCTCGGGTTGGGAGGCTAGGAGTCAGAGGTGTTGGTTGGCAGCCGCGAATCTGCGGATCGCAACAACCTCCTTCCCTCCTTCCAACGATCGTCCATGACCGTAAGTTGAGGCGATGAAACTTCGCCTCCCAATCAGCCTCGCGGTCGTCGTTGCCGCCTGCCATTCGCAGCCCGCGGAAACGCCGACGCCTGTCCACGGTGCCACGGACGTCGGAACGCCGACCGCGCTCGCAACAGACGGTCGGTACGTCCCGGCTGCTGATCGCATTCCTGGCGTCTTCCCTGCCGCGTGGCGACACAAGGCGGGCCGCGCGCCGGTGGTCGGCGCACATGCGATGGTCGCGAGCGACTCGCCCTTCGGCAGCGCCGCCGGCGTCGAGATCCTCAAGCGCGGCGGGAATGCCGTTGATGCCGCCGTCGCCGTGGGATTCGCGATGGCCGTGGCATATCCCGAAGCGGGCAACATCGGTGGTGGCGGGTACATGGTCATCCACATGGCCGACGGACGCTCCGGCGCGCTCGACTATCGCGAGATCGCGCCACTCGCCGCGACGCGCAACATGTACGTCGACGCGAATGGCAAGCTCACCGACAAGAGCGTGTATGGTGCGCTTGCGTCGGGTGTTCCGGGCGCTGTCGCCGGCCTCACCGAAGCGTTGGCGAAGTTCGGGACCATGTCGCTCGCTGACGTGATGGCGCCTGCGATTCGCTATGCGGAAGACGGTATCGTCATCGACAGCGCGCTGTTCAATTCGTTCCGCACGAACCAGAAGGTCATCACCGAGTTCGGCGGCGGTCCGGCGTTCTATCCGAACGGTGCGCCACCCGTGCCGGGCACGACGCTCAGGCAACCCGCTCTCGCCCGCACGCTGCGCGCGATCGCGACCCAGGGACGCAGCGCGTTCTACCGCGGTCCCATCGCGAGCGCATGGACGGGAGAATTGCGCGCGGCCGGCGGCATCATCACCGCCGAGGATCTCGCGCGCTACCAGCCCGTGTGGCGGGAAGCCGTGAAGTCCACATACCGCGGCTATGCACTGCTCACGATGCCGCCGTCGTCGTCCGGAGGCGTCACGATCACGGAGACGCTGAACATCCTCGAGGGGTATCCTGCGCTGCCGCCATACGGCAGCACGGGTTGGGCACACACGCTGGGCTCGGCGTATCAGCGCGCGTTCATCGACCGGAATGAGAAGCTCGCTGATCCGGCGTTCGTGAACGTCCCGATCGCGCAGCTCACGGACAAGGGTTACGCGGCCCGCCTGCGCGCCACGATCGGAAAGGGACATGCAACAGCGACGTCCACCATCAGCTCGGCGATTCGTGAGAGTACCGAGACGACGCACTATTCCGTGGTCGACGAAATGGGCGACGCGGTCGCGACGACGACGACGCTGAACAACCTCTACGGCTCTGGCGTCTACATCACGTCCGCCGGGTTCTTCCTGAATGACGAGATGGACGACTTTGCCGCGCAGCCAGGCACGCCCAATATGTTCGGGCTGGTGCAGGGTGAAGCGAACGCGATCCAGCCGGGCAAGCGGATGCTGAGCGCAATGTCGCCGACGATCGTGCTGGATCGCGACGGCTCGCTGCTCCTCGTGGTCGGGAGCCGAGGCGGCCCGCGGATCATCACGAGTACGTCGCAGGTAGTGCTCAATGTGCTCGACTATCACATGACGCTCGCCGATGCGATGAGCGCGCCGCGGCTGCATCATCAGGCGTTGCCCGATTCGCTCTACTTCGAGCGCGAAGCGATCACACCCGCGGTGGCGGACTCCCTGCGCGCGATGGGCTACGGCGTTTCCATCGGACGGGGCATCGGATTGGTAAACGCCATCATGCGCACACGCGCCGGGTACGAGGGCGTATCAGACCCGCGATCCGCCGGGCGGCCGCTCGGATACTGAAAGCTGGAAGGGCGTACCTGGTACTGCGTACCTCGAAAGCCCTTCCAGCTTTTCATCGTCCACTGTTCCCCGTGGCCGGTATGCCAGTCAGGGTATCGGGTACGACGTACCAGCTACGCTCTTCCGGAGTATCAGGGCCGTCTGTCCCCTCGCGCCGGCAGCATGGCCTTGAACTTCACGCGTTGCACCGAATCAAGGCGTGCCTCGATCTCCGCGCGCGACGACTGAAAAACCTGCTGCAATCGCGGCTGCATCGCGGAGCGGATCGCGCGCAGCGAGACGTCCGTCCGCTGCATGACCGAGTCGATGCCCTGGCGCTGTGCAGCGCTCAATGTGAGTTGCGTCGTCATGCGGTCGAGCATGTCGTTGCGGCGCTTCCTGTCCGCCTCGGGCGAGCCGCGTCCCGGACCACCCACGCCGGATGCATGGCGGTGCGCTGCCATGCGCTGCAACACGACGCGATCGATGGCCACACCGGCAAGCGCGCTGCACACGACAATGACGGCGATGACCATCGCGGCACGCGCGCTACCGGCCTTCACTCGGGCACTCCGGCGGTGAGGTCGACCGTGCTGGTGATCGATCGCGCAAACAGTACCGCCGCATCTTCCGCAGGCGTGCCGCTCGCGACTTCCGTCGTCATGGCCGACGCCGTGGTCCGTGCGACATCACTCGCCGATGCCGCGGTCGAGAAGAGGACCGCAGCCGCGGCGATGCCCGCGGCGATGAAGACCGGAATCACACGTCGCTCCCAGCGCGCCGCGTAGCTCCACCACGGGCCGTTCGCCTGCACCCCAACGCGCTCGCCAATACGCGCGGCGAGCCGCGTCCAGTCCACGCTCTCCATCGGCGCATCGCTGACGACGCTCCGCAGCAGCGCTCCCAGCGCCGGATCATGTGCCGGCTCAGGCCCGAAGGCGCCGACGCCGAGTGTTCGCTTGTTCGTCATACCCCACCCTTGAAGAAACTGGAGAGCGCCGTGCGCAGGATCTTGCGCGCCTCATGGAGATGCCATCGGACCGTGCCTGCCGACAGGTCGAGCAGTTCGCCGATCTCGGTACTCGTCATGCCGTCCACATCGAACAGCGTGACGATCATGCGCTGTCGCTCGGACAGCGTGGCGAGGGCGCGCGTCAACATCACGCGCGCTTCGGACCGTTCGCTTTCCTCGAGCGCGGACGGCGCGGTGCTGACCGCGTCCACCTCCGGCTCTGTCTCGCGGCGCGTCCTCGAGCGCCGGAGATTCGATCCCCGATTGAGCACGATGCGCATGAGCCACGGCCCGAACGGCCGCTCACTGTCGTAGGAATCGAGGTACTGGTAGGCGGCGAGAAACGATTCCTGCACCAGGTCTTCCGCATCCTCCCGGTGTCCAACCACACGATAGGCCAGCTGGAAGGCCTGGCGCATGTACGCATGGACGAGCGCGTCGAACGCCCGCGCGTCGCCGGAGCGGACCCGCGCGACGAGCGCGGCATCACGCTCGCGTGCGGCGGCCCGTTCCTCGGCCACCGCATCGGGGGGAGGGGACCCGGTCAAGAGCTGGAGTCTGGCGAGGGCTGGCATCGGTCAATCCTCCGGGGAACGACCGCGACCAACGCGGTCACTCCCGTCAGCTGCGCCACGCATGCCGCGGGTCGACTCGTCGAGCCTCTTCCTGGTTTCATCCTCGAGGACGGCCGCATGCTGCTGCTGTTCAGGGGACAGGACATCCTCAACTCGCAGTGAATCGAGCGTCAGCAGCCCTGGGCGGTTGGCAGAATCCTGTGCATAACCTACGGATTCCAGTGCGGAACGTTGGGCATCCGTGAGCTTGAACTCGTCGGGATGCTCGAGCAGCAGGCCAACGATCGACAGATCGACGCGCGCCACTTCCGCGGACTCGCCCCCGCCCTGCGACGACTCGGCTCCACTGCGCAGTCCACGCTGCCCCCATGCCGGCATTGACGCACACCCGAGTGCGACCACCGCAACGACGACCGCGTGCTGTTGAATACGACGCATGCATTCTCCTCGAAGACAACCCGACCGGCCAGGCGACAGTGCAGCACTGGCTATCGAGTATGCACCTGCAGATCGGAAACTGTTGGTCCGCAAGGCCGAGGGGCCGGCCTTCACGTGGAAGGCCGGCCCCTGACGGATTCCGAGTCGTGAGGCCCGGTTTACCGGGAGTCACGATTGAGCCACTACTTCAGCTTCACCTGCACCGGGCTGTTCAGCGTGATGTTGATCGCGCCGCCGTCCGGCAGGCAGCCCTCGTAGTTCGCCGTGCCGGCCGCGACACCCGCGCCAGCCGCGGCACCTGCACCGGCGCCGATGACGGTCGCCTTGGTGCTCCTGCCGAGGATCTGGCCCGCGATCGCGCCGACGATGGCGCTGCCGACGACCTTCTGGACGTCCTTGCTCTTCGGCTCATTGCGGATCTTGTCGATCTGCGTGTCGCCGATGGTGGCGCTGATCGGGTACGTCTTGCCACCGAACGACATCGACTTCACCGCGAACTCCATGACGATGTGGTCCGTGGCGTTCTCGCTGCGCTTGAGGTTCACGACCTCGAGGTTCACCGTTGCGCCAGCGGGAATCGTCGCACCGCCCGAGCCGGACACGGCATCGGCGAGCGTCGCCGTGAAGGTCTGTCCAGGCGTGTAGGTGTTCGTGCAGACACGCGAGTTCGAGCGAAGGCTCAGCGCCGCACCCGAGGCGATCGTGCCAACAGAGCCGCCACCGCTCGATCCCGTCGAGCCGGTCGTGACGGTGTTGCCGGAGGCGGTCGTGGTGGTCCTGGGCGTGGTGGTCTTCGGCGTCGTCTTTGCGGGAGCGGGCTTGGCACGCGTGACGGCGGCAACCGGCTTGCTCGGTGCCGGGGCGGGCGCGGCGGCCGGCGGCGTTACGGCGACGTCCTTCAGCGCAGGCTGCGCGCTGGTGTCGCGATTGGCCATCGCGAGATCCTTGTTGAGTGCGGTATCGCGGGCAAGCGTGCTGTCGGGCTTCTTGTCGGCGGAGGTGCACGCGGCCAGCACCATCACCACGCTCAAGGCGAGCGGCGCGCCAAACCTGCGAATATCATTGGTCATGTTTGACTCCGGAATATGTGGTGCCAGCGTTGCGGTAGGATGCGGAGAAACTCCGTCACCGCAACAACTTAGCGAACGGGAGAGGTTTCTGTAAGTGGCGTCGCGGCTCCCTGCGCTGGCGGCGCTGCGCCGTCTCGTTCCGTTCTTCCGGCCCTACCAGAAAATGCTGCTGTCGGGGCTGCTCCTGGTGATCGTGTCGTCGGCGATCGGATCGGTCGTGCCCTGGCTGCTGCGCGCCGGCATCGATGCCCTCCAGGCGGGGGCACCCCTGCGACGCATGCTCCTTATTGCCGCCGCGATGATCGGCGTCGCACTCGGCGGCGGGGCGCTGCGGTACTGGATGCGCGAGGTGCTCAATGGCCTGAGCCGCTACATCGAGTACGACCTGCGGAACGCACTCTTTGCCCACCTCACCACGCTCGACGCCGGCTACTTCGCGCGCATGCGCACCGGCGACCTCATGGCGCGCCTCACGAACGACCTGAGCGCCGTCCGCATGGCCGCCGGCCCGGCCATCATGTACCTCACGAACACGATCTTCGGAGCGGCCTTCGCCCTGATCTTCATGCTGCGCATCGACGCTCGGCTCACGGGCCTGTCGCTGATCCCGATGGTGCTCCTGCCCGTGATCATGATCAGGATGGGTGGCGCGATTCACCGGCGGTTCGAGGCCGTGCAGGAGCACTTCAGCACGTTGACGACGCACGCCCAGGAGAACTTTGCGGGCGTGCGCGTGGTACGCGCGTACCGCCAGGAAGCCTCCGAGATGAGGCGCTTCGCCGCGCTCAACGACACGTACGTCGAGCGAAACCTGGCGCTCGCGCGACTCTACGGCGTGATGAATCCGATGTTCGGACTCCTCGCCGGACTCAGCGTCGCGGTCGTGCTGGGTGTTGGCGGATCGCTGGTGGTGCGCGGTCGGATCACCGTGGGAGCGTTCGTCGCCTTCGGCTTCTACCTCACCAGCCTCACCTGGCCGATGATCGCGCTCGGGTGGGTGATCAACCTGTTCCAGCGCGGCGCCGCGTCGATGTCCCGCCTGATCGATGTGCTCGACGCACGGTCCGACATCGCGTCGCCCTCATCGCCGAAGGAGCTGCCACTGGCAGCCGGAGGACGGAAGCTCGAGTTCCGCGACGTCGGCTTCCACTTTCCCGTGGCCGACGGCACAGAACCACGCTGGGTGCTGCGTCACGTGTCGTTCGTCGTGCCCGCGGGAGGGACGCTGGCCGTCGTCGGCGCAACGGGAAGCGGGAAGAGCGCGCTCATCGACCTGATTCCGCGCCTCCATGATCCGCAGGAGGGCGAGATCCTCGTCGACGACATTCCCATTCGCGCGCTCTCGCTGGAGGCACTGAGGGCGGAAATCGGGTACGTGCCGCAGGAGAGCTTCCTCTTCAGTGATACCATCGCCTCGAACCTCGCGTACGGCGATCCGACGCACGCGCTCGTCGAGCAGGCTTCCGCGGGCGAGGGCGAAGCGCACCAGTCGCGCGATGGAGGCGCCGAGGAAGCATCGCAACACATCTGGGCGGCCAATGTCGCCCAACTCGAGGCAACGGTGCTCGGGTTTCCACACGGCTACGGCACGACGCTCGGCGAGCGTGGCATCAACCTGAGTGGTGGGCAGAAGCAGCGTCTCGCCCTGGCGCGCGCGCTCGCGCGTCGGCCGCGCGTCGTGCTCCTCGACGATGCCCTGTCGGCGGTTGACACGCACACCGAAGCCGAGATTCTTCGTGGCCTGCGCGGGACGCTCGCTGGCCGCACGGCGGTGATCGCATCACATCGCGTGAGCGCCGTCCGCGACGCATCGTGGATCATCGTGCTCGACGGCGGTCGTGTCGTCGAGGCGGGAAGACACGACGCGCTGATGACAGCCGGTGGTCGCTATACCGCGCTGTTGAGTCGCCAACAGCTGGAGGAAGCGATCGAAGGCGACGAGGCGATGGCGACGAGCTCGAGCATGCGATAAACTTCGTCATGCCCCACGTTGACGCCTCCAACCCGCTGCCATTCAACAACCGCGCGTCATCGGGCGGCGGCCTGCCGTCGACGGAGGTGCAGCTCGAGGCGGCCCGTGCGCGCATCGATGAGCTCGAGGCACGCGATTCGGCGAAGACGCAATTTCTCGCGAACATCTCGCACGACCTGCGCACGCCGCTGACGGCCGTCATCACGCACGCCGAGATCCTGCGCGACGGCATCCTGGGTCCGCTGTCGGATCGGCAGCTCGACAGCATTGCGGGCATCATCAACGGCGGGCGCCAGTTGCTCGACCAGGTGGGCGAAATCCTCACGTATGCCCGCGGCGCGGCGAACCAGCTCACCATCACGCCCACGACCTTTCATCTGGGCGACGTCGTCTCACAGCTGAATGCGCTGAACGAGTCGCTCGCAAGCAAGAAGGGGCTCGATCTGGTCACCGTGGTACCTCCCGACCTCGATTCCATCACGGCCGATCGTGAAAAGATCCTGCACATCATGGGCAACCTGCTCGGCAACGCGATCGACTTCACGCCGCGCGGCGGCCACGTGTGGGTGCACGCTACGCGCGTGGATGGACCGGTTGGATCGGAGTGCGTCGTCGAGGTCGGCGACACGGGCATCGGCATCGACGGCGAGCATCACGACCTCGTGTTCCGCGAGTTCGCGCAGGTCGACTCGAGCGCGTCGCGTCAGCATCACGGCACGGGACTCGGCCTCACGATCGCGCGCAAGCTCGTGGAGCTGCACGGTGGGAGGATGTGGGTGGAGAGCGAGCTGGGATCGGGGAGCAAGTTCTTCTTCACGATTCCCTACCCGGACACCTGAGCCGCGTTGGCCGCTTCCCTGCCTCACGTCCTGGTAGCCGAGGACAATCCGCTCGTCTGTGATGCGATGCGCGTGCTCTTCTCGGAAACGGGGCATCGTGTGAGCACGGCGGGTCACGTCGCGGAGATCGTCGACATCGTGGCTTCGGATGACGTCGACCTGCTGCTGCTCGACCTCGGGCTTGCCGACGGCGATGGGTTCGATGTCCTCGACCAGATGAGGGCGCGAGGCGTAAAGCCACGCGTCGTGGTCGCGCTCACAGGGCGAGATGAGCCGGAGATCGTGGCGCGGTGTCTCGAGGCCGGGTGTCGCGCGGTGCTCCTCAAGCCGGTGCCGGCGCGGGAGTTGTTGCGTCAGGCGAAGGAGTGGTTGGGAACTCCGTAGCAGGCGCGATGGGGGTTGGCGTATGGGCTAAAGTTCAACAGCGATTTACCACGGAGAACACAGAGGTCACGGAGGAGTGCGGAACAGCAAAGCTACGAAGCGGCTTCGCCCTACAGCCGACTTCTGAGCGCCGCAGGCGTGAACGTCTGCAGGTAGGTCGCCAGTACAGTGAAGTAGTCGAACATCATCAGCACGCCCACGATGATGAGCAACGCGCCGCTCACCTGCGACACGCGCGCCAGATACGGCCTGATGCGCGCCACCGTCTCCAGAAATCGCTCGACCGCCACCGCCGCAACCAGGAAGGGAAGCGCGAGCCCAACGGAATACGCGAGCAGCAGGGGCAGGCCGCGTGAGAGGTCTGCCTGCGCGGCAGTGTACGTGAGGATCGCGCCGAGGATCGGGCCGAGGCACGGCGTCCACCCCGCCCCGAAGGCGACGCCCACCAGCACAGTGCCGAGGTACCCCATCGGCTTGTTCGCGAGGTGGACGCGTCGCTCTCGGTCGAACGCGGCAACACGGACGACGCCGAGCAGGTACAGCCCGAAGAGGATCACCAGCGCGCCGCCGAAGCGCGTGATCCAGATGCGGTAGTGCAGCAGCAGCCGGCCAAGCACCGTGGCCGATGCGCCGAGTGCAATGAAGATGAGCGTGAAGCCGGTGACGAAGAGCAGCGCGTGGACGAGCGCCGAGCGGCGCGCGCGTGTGAGGTCATCGAACCCGACGCCGGTGACGAACGTGAGGTAGCTCGGGATCAGTGGCAACACGCAGGGCGACAGAAAGCTGAGGAGCCCGGCAGTGAACGCGAGTGCCAGTCCGATGGAGGCGGGTTCAGCCACGCTTGCGTGTACTCACGTTAGAAGTGCCGTGCCGGCCAAGGGGGAGCAGCGGGCGGCGAGTGGTCCAGCCTGTATTTTACTGGGCGCGCATTCGCGCCACACACTGCCTCCGCGAAATGTATCGTCGCGCCCACACGACCGTCCGCTCGCTCCTGCTGGTCCTCAGTGCATGCTCCGGCCTCGCTATGCGTGTCCGAGCGCAGGCGTCGCCGGAGCGTGGTGCGATCGAGGGGCGGGTGCTCGACAGCGCGACCGCTGGCCCGAGGGAAGGTGTCGCCGTCACGATCGACGGCACCGGACGCGGGATGCTCACGGACTCCGTGGGCCGGTTTGCGTTCGCGGAGCTTCTGGCGGGCACCTACACATTGCGCACGCGGCAGATCGGCACGCGCTCGCTCGAGCGGGTGGTCGTCGTGCGCGCGCGCGAAGTCACGAGCATCACCCTGCGTGTCGCGAATGCAGTCGTGACACTGGGCGCGGTGCGGGCACGCGCGACACCACCGGAGCGCGATCGCTTCGAATTGAGCCCCAGCATCGGCGCCATCTCGCTCACCGCAAACAATGCGAAGAACGTCCCGGCGTTCGGGGAGCCCGACGTGTTGCGCGCGGTGCAACTGCTGCCCGGTGTGAATGCGCGTAATGATTTCTCGTCGGGCTTCAATGTGCGCGGTGGAGAGTCCGACCAGAACCTCATCCTGCTCGACGGCTACCCGATCTACAATCCATTTCACCTGGGTGGGCTCTTCAGCACGTTCCTCGAGGAGACCGTCGGCTCCATCGACCTGCTCACGGGTGGCTTTGGCGCCACGCACGGTGGGCGCCTGTCGAGCGTGCTCGACGTGACGTCCACTGGCCCCGGGCGCAGCGGCATTCACGGCACGGCGACTTTGTCGGTCATTTCCTCGAGCCTCACGGTGGGCAGCTCGAGTGCGGATGCGCGGTCGGGCTGGACGCTGTCGGGACGCCGGACCTATGCCGACAAGCTCGTGGCCGCGCTCAGCGACCGCACCTTTCCCTATCACTTTTCCGACGCGCAGTTCCACGGCGTCCGCGCGCTGAACAGTGGCGACCTGCGCCTCGAGGTTACCGCGTACGGCGGCACCGACGCGCTCGACGGCGACTTCGCCACGCTCGGCGACTCGGCACGGGCGGGCGCCGGCGGCGGCACCTTTACGTTCGGCTGGCAGAACCAGGTGCTCGGTGCCTCGCTGCACAACGCGTGGCGCGAGGGCGCGCACGTGCCGCTGCTCGGCGCCGCGGACAGCGTGCGTGTGGAACAGCATTTGTCGTTCACGCGCTTCGCCACGGCGCTCGACCTTGGCGCCGGTGCGTTCGGCCTGTCGAACAGCGTGCATGAGGTCCGTGCGGCGGGCGACGTCGAGTGGCATCGCGGCACGCACGAACGCCGCATTGGCTACGACGTTTCGAATTACGGCATCAATTACAACGTACGCTCCAGCGCCTCGCCAACCGCGCTCTTCTCGCTCGTCCAGGCGCCGACGTCGAGCGCGGTCTACTACCAGGAAACGTGGCGTCCGTCGAAGCGCTTCATCACGGAGGCCGGTCTGCGCGTCGAGCACTTGAGCAGCCGGTCGTGGACCGGCCTCGAGCCGCGCGTGGCGGTGAAGTACTTCGTGAATTCCGACCTCGCGCTCACGGCGGCCGTGGGACAGTACGCCCAGTGGATGCACTCGCTGAATCGCGAGGACATTCCCGTGCGCATCTTCGACTTCTGGGTCGCGAGCGATCCGTACATCCCCATCTCCACCGCGCGCCACTATGTGCTCGGCGCCGAGAAGGGGTTGGGTCCCCTGCGTTTTGCGCGGGTGGAGGCGTGGGCGAAGCAGTACGAACACCTACTGGAGCAGAATACCGCGGATGATCCGGCCGTACGCGGCGACGAGTTTCTCGAGTCGAGGGGAACGTCCTACGGCTTCGACCTGCTGCTGCGTCAGCTCGATGTCGGGCCGTTTGGCGGATGGCTCGCGTACACCTACGGCGTGAGCGCACGCCAGCGCGACGGCATCGGGTATTGGCCCGGCCACGTTCGGCGCCACAACCTGAACCTGGTGGGGACGTACAAGCCGGGAACGCACTACACGCTCTCCGCGCGCCTCGGCGTGGCGACAGGCACGCCGTATACCGACATCGTGGGGCAGCTCGTGCGGCGGACCTACAATCCGCTGACGCACAGCTTCGACG
>JBBQFW010000074.1:0-14953 GCA_038322445.1 Gemmatimonadales bacterium | reverse complement strand
GGTGTTCGGCGGCTACGGCTACACCAAGGACTACCCGGTTGAGCGCATGATGCGCGACGCCAAGATCTGCGAGATCGGCGAGGGCACCTCCGAAATCCAGCGGATGGTGATTGCGCGGCATGTCCTCAAGGAGATCGCCGGCTAGACTAGCGTTGCCTGAAATGATCGCGGCCAACTAACCCTTTGACCCGCCGCACGTTGCGCTCCAGACCGGCGCGAGTTAGCTATTCTGCAGTGACCTCTACCTTTGTACTCCCGTATCCGGCGACGCACGGCGACTCGTGCCTCGACCGGATCACATCGCGCGCAACCCTGGCCGAGGCAGTCGTCGGTCGGGTGAGCGCGTTCGTTGCAGTCGTTGTGCGGTCCCGGACTCATCCGGGAGATCGCACGCTCCTCCGGCTACTGGCGTCCATGGTTGCACTTCTTCTACCGCCCGCGCGGCGCGTGGTGGGAGCGGTGCGTCGCATGGTCCGCCCGGGCGGGGCGTGGTCGATCACGCAGCGTACTGCATCGTCGAATCGTGTTTCGGTCGTCGGACGCATTCCCATGCGCAACCGGACCGCCCATCCTCTTCCTCACCGTGCCGCAGCTGCCGAGTCGCCGACAGCACGCGCGTGCGCGGTCCCAGATGAAACGAGAGATACTGATCAACTCGACCGCGCGCGAAACGCGAGTCGCCATCCTCGAGGACGACGAGCTCGTTGAGCTGCTGGTCGATCGTCCGGACGCACGCCGGATGGTTGGCGACATCTATCTCGGCAAGGTCGACGCGGTGCTGCCTGGGCTCCAGGCCGCCTTCGTCGACATCGGTACCGACAAGAGCGCCTTCCTCCACTCGTCCGATCTCGTCTATCCCGACACTGGCGACGGCGACGACGATGATGAGGACAACGAGGAGACATTCCACGAGCCCGCGCGCAACGAGCGCGATATCCCGCAGATTCAGGATGTCCTGAAGCGCGGGCAGGAACTGCTCGTCCAGGTCAGCAAGGAACCAATTTCCACGAAGGGGCCGCGCGTCACGGCGCAGGTCTCCATGGCGGGTCGCTTCCTGGTCTACATGCCGTTCGCGTCGCGTGTGGGCGTGAGCCGCAAGATTGGCGATCGTGAGGAACGCAAGCGTCTGCGCGCCCTGGTCGAGGGTATGCTGCCGGACGATTCCGGCGGCGTCATCGTCCGCACCGTCGGCGAGGACGTCACGCCCGAAACGATCGAACGCGAGCTCCAGTCGTTGATGAATGCCTGGAAGCGAATCAAGAAGAAGACCCACTTCGTCCGGCCGCCGTCGCTCGTGCACCGTGAGACGTCCCTCACTCGCGGCCTCATTCGCGACATCTTCAGCGACAAGGTCGAGCGCGTCACAGTGGACTCGAAGCAGGTCTACAACGAGATCGTCGAGTACCTGAAGGGGATCGCGCCGGAGCTGCTCGAGCGCATCGTCCTGTACGAGGACGCTACGCCGCTGTTCGACAAAACCGAGATCGAGACCGAGATCCGCGACCTGTTCAAGCGCCGGTGCGACTTGCCCTCGGGCGGTTATCTCATCATCGAGCCGACGGAGGCGCTCATCTCCATTGACGTGAACTCCGGACGCTTCGTCGGCAAGAAGGATCCGGAGAAGACCAGCCTCAAGACGAACATGGAGGCCGCGCGCGAGATCGCTCGGCAGCTCCGCCTGCGCGACGTCGGCGGTATCATCGTCTGCGACTTCATCGACATGGACACGAAGGTGAATCGCGACAAGGTGCTCCAGGAACTCCGGCAGCATCTGGGCCGCGATCGCGCGCGTACCAAGGCGTTCGCCGTCTCGGACCTCGGCCTCATCGAGATGACGCGGCAGCGGGTCCGCCAGAGTCACCTCCAGAGCATGACGGAGGCGTGTCCGACCTGCAGCGGCACGGGACGCATCTTTACCGCGGAGTCCATCCTGCGGCGTATGGAGCGCAGCGTGAAGCGCATGGGAATCGAAGGCAAGAAGGATCCCCTCCTCGTCAGGATGCATCCCGACGTCGCTATGTTCGCGATGGAGAACGAATCCGACATCATGAAGAAGCTCGAGAAAGCTGTTGGATTCTCGCTCGAGATGCGCGATGATCCGCTACTCAAGCCGGACGAGTTCAAGCTGGTCGTGAAGAGCGCAGGTCGGGATGTGACGCAGCAGTACGCCGTCGCATAGACCTCGCTCTCGCACGGTTCACGGCACGACCAGGAGCCCCACCCGCCCGCCGAAATCATCAGCCACGGCGGGCGTATTGCCTGGCGGGCGCCACTCGCCTCCATCGATCCGCAGCAGCAGGCGATGCGTCCCGCTCGTAACGCGCATCGTACTCTCGAAGGTCGCTCCGTTTCGCGTCGTCGGACGCGGCTCCCAGTTCGTGAAGTCGCCCATGATCTCCACAGTGCGCGCGTCCGGGATGTGGATGCGCACCAGACGTGTGTCAGCCGTTCCAGTGAACTGGATCATCGCGGCGCGTAGCGCCGGACGCGCCAGTGCCGGCGACGCCTGGCCGAATCTGATGCCGACGCTCACGCCGTCGAGTGCGTCCAGCCCGCGAACATAGTCCGGGAGCTGGTGCGCCGCCGCCAGCATCAGCGCGGTGGATTCACTGGTCCAGTAGAGCACTGTGGCAGCGAGCGATGGCTCGAAGAGGTGACTGGCACCCGCATCGCGCCGCGATGTCACCGCCACATTGAACGCCGCGGCGTCGCTTTCCGCGCGCAGGCTCATGCCGCCCTCGAGGTATTGTACCGGTGCCGTTCCCACCGGCCGCGATCGCGCAGGACCTGCGTACAGCGCAGCCCGCGTCCATTCCTGCATGAGCGTCGCCGTCAGCTGCTTTCGCCCCACCCTCCACCACGATGCTGCCTCCACACTTCCGCCATAGAATACATCGGACGCGCGCGAGGCGGCCTGTCCGCTGGCACGAAACCAGCCACCAATCGGCCCCTGCTCATATACGCTACGCGCCCCAACCAGCGCCGTGATCGCTCTCCCCGCTGAAGCCGTCGTTCCCACGCCCGAGAGCTCTACCGCGATGTCATGTCGCACCTGGGCAACTGGTGTAGTGCGAACACCCGCTGAGAGACCCACGTAGCCGATCGCGGCGGCACGCGTACCCATCGCCCCGAGCTCGATGGCTTCGAAGAACTGACGCTGCACGCCAGCCGCGGACAGGCGCAGCTGCGGTCCTGCCACCGAGACATTATCGCCAGTGAATCGCGCAGCGGAGATGCCGACATCCACCACCGCCGGCGATTGCGCGATCGCTGGAATCGACGCCCCAAGCAGCAACACACCGATGGCGCACATCGCGCCCTTCACTACGGCTTCCGCCGTGGGGCACTCCCCGTTCCATTGTTGGCCGCGCCAGTGACGTTGACGACGCCGGGCAATGCGCCGGTCGCCGCCGCATCGCCACTTTGATTCTCCAGCGCTCGTAACCGGAATGCCGCCGATGCCGTGGGCGAGAGGCCGGTCGCCACATCCGCTTCCACTTGATTCGCAAGCGCGATGAGCATCGCCGGCACCGCGTTGCGACGCAGGAGCGTGAGGACCATTTCCATCGCCTTCTGCTCCGTTACTCCGCTCGCCAGCAACTGCGCGAGCGCGCCGATCGCGGCCGTGACCGGCTGCCCTGTTGCCGCGCGAACCGCGCGAAGCGACGCGGCCTGCGCGCCAGCCGAAATCGCGTCGGCTCCCGCCGTGATTTCCTCGGCTGTCGACATTGCACCGAGGGCCTCGCGCGCGACACTCAAGCGCTCGCCCAGTCGCTCCACCGCCGCACGGATACGCGCTCCCGGCGCGCGCTTCAGCCGTCCCTCGCGCACCTTCGCGATGAGCGGATCCACCGGAAGGCCTCGCGCATGCGCAAGCGCGATCTCCTTTCCGAGCAACGATTGCGTCGCGCTGTCGAGGTCGGCGACACTCGCGGCGTAGGCAAAGTCCTGCGCGCCAAGCGTCGCACGCGGGGCGGTCACGACGACTGCAAGCATGACGAGGAACATCACGCGCGACCCGGATCCGGCCAAGCGCGTCATGGGCGCCCTACCAGCAAAACGGATCCGGGACGACCAAAGTCCGCATCGGGGGCAGCCGCCGCGCGTGGGTCACGCACCCATTGCGTGTCGTTCACGACGAAGGCGTACACGTGACGCCCCGGTCGCAGCATCAAGCGGACGTTCCATAATCCGCTCGCATCATCCCGCACCATTGGCGACTGCCGGTCATTCCATCCGTTGAAGTCTCCAACGACGCGAACCGTTCGCGCACCCGGCGCGCTGAGCACAAGCTGCACGGAGCGCGGGGAATTCGTCAGGTCGGCAGCGCTGGACACCGGAACGGCAGGCACGGAGTGAGCCGGCAGCGCGGTCTTGCCGATCTGCGCACTCGATTCGACCGCCCTGACAGCGGGGATCTGGGAAATACCCAGGACGACGGCCGCTGCGCTCGCCACAGCGATCCATGCCGGCCCTCGTGACCGTCTCCTCATCCGGCCCGTGGCAGCTTCTCGTTCGCGCTGCCGCTCCGCTGCTACGGCAATGAGCAATCGCGCCGTTGCCTCTGACCTGACATCAGGCAAAGCGCGCAGTGCGTCGATCGCCCTGCCGAGCGCCCCCTCACGTTCATCCACCGTGTTTCTCCTCTGACAGCAGGGCGCGCAGTGCGTCACATGCGCGCTTGACGCGCATCTTCAGCGCAGAAACGCGAGCACCGGTCGCGACGGACATGTCCTCGTAGGTGAGATCCTCCACATGGCGCATCAGGAAGGCCTCTCGCTGGTCGCGAGGCAGGGACACCAGCGCCGCCCTGATCGCCTCCCGCCAGGCGAACGCGTCATCCTCAGCGTGGTCAGCGGGCCGCTCCGGCACCTCGCCGTACTCGACCACGTCAGCGTGACGACGAGCCCGCCCGCCTGCCGTCCGGCATCGATTGGCCAGGATGCGGAACAGCCACGGTTCAAACGCCTCGCGCTCCTCGTACTTCGGCAGCGCTCGATGGACGCGAATGAATGTGTCCTGGACCGCTTCCTCCGCATCGTCGCGATCGGACAGCATGTGCAGGGCGAAGCGCAGGCAGCGTGCGTAGTACATGTCGACCAGCGTCGCGAATGCTCGGACGTCTCCAGTACGCGCTGCGTGAATGAGCAGGCTGCGCGCTTCACCTCCAGATTCGGCCAGCGGTTCTGGCGCCGCGCCGCCGCCAACAAGTCGAAGCCGGTCGAACCGGCTCATCGTGGCACGCGCATACTGTGGAAGGATTCGAATTGATGCGTTCCGTCATCGCTCGTGTTGGCGAGCGACCAGAGAGTCACCAACTCGTTTCGCTGCGTGCTGAACTCGCCTACCGACGACCAGGACATCACGCACCGTTCAAGAGGTTGGTGGACCGGACGAATTCTCGCGCGGGCCGCGGAGTCGACGACTGCGAGAGTCCCCGCGTCCATCCGCGTGGAGGTGAACGGCGGGCGGGTCGCGTTCACGAGCACCTGGTCCTCCGCTGTCGTCGAGACCCCGTTGTCCTCAACTGGGGGTTCAGGCCCCTCCGGCACGCAGAGAGCGCCGCAGCGAGCGAAATCGGGAACGTAATTGGAGTACGAAGGCATCGACCGGTCGAGGGATTCCCACCGCCCAACCCAGGGTGTTGCGCGCGCGTCACATTCCGGAGCCGGACGCGCCAAGCTACGTGTGAGGGTCGCCGTTGACACCTAACCTCGCGTCGCTTAACTTCTTAGGCTCTACGTCACACGCTCACGAGCCTCACTTATGTCCTACGCAATCATTCGCACCGGCGGCAAGCAGTTCCGTGTCGAATCCGGAAAGAAGTATCGCATCCCCTCGGTGGTTGGCGAAGCCGGCGGGTCGATCGAGTTCAACGATGTTCTTCTTGGCAGCGACGGCCAGAACGTCAAGACCGGTATTCCGTTGCTCTCGGGAGCGAAGGTAACCGGCGAGATCATCAAGCACGGTCTCGCTGACAAGATCATCGTCTTCAAGATGAAGCGCCGGAAGAATTACGCGAAGAAACAGGGACATCGGCAGGGCTTCACCGAAGTCCAGATCAACGACATCACTCTCGGCTGACGCGAGGATACAATGGCTCACAAGAAAGGCGTCGGCTCGTCGCGTAACGGCCGCGACAGCAACCCAAAGTACCGCGGGATCAAGAAGTTCGGCGGCGAGAAGGTCATCGCCGGCAACATCATCCTGCGCCAGTGCGGAACGGTGTGGCACCCGGGCAAGAACGTCGGCCTCGGCACTGACTTCACCATCTACTCACTGATCGACGGTGTCGTGAAGTTCGAGCACAAGAGCAAAACCCGTCAGAAAGTCAGCGTTTACCCCGCGGTGCGCCCCGAAACTTCGGCCGCGTAGTTCTCCCGCGGTGAGATTGTTGCCTTGGCGCCCTTCCATTGCGAAGGGCGCTTTTGTTTTTGGCATCCGTGCGCAACCTTTGCTCGCTCCCCCCGTACGGCAATTGGCACCCCTGGAGGATCACATGGCAATCTGGAATACACTGAAGCGCGAGCTCGACAAGGCGGGTCAGGCTGCGCAAGGCGCACTCGACGAGGGCAAGCTTCGCCTCGAGTCGCACCGAGCGAAGCAGCGGGCTGAAGCGGCCGCGGCGTCGCTTGGCTTCGCCGTGTATCGCGCGCGGACCGCCGGAGCGGACCTTGACGCCGATCGATACCACATCCTTTCCGCCATGCTCGCGTCCGCGGAGGCCGAAGTCGCTCGCCTCGAAGCGGAGATCGGGCAGCAATCGACCCCATCACCAACGCCATGAAGGGCTCCAGCGCCATCAATGCGATTCGCGGCAATAGCGATTCATCAAGAAGTTGAGACCTTGTGACCGGAAGCACATATCTTGATAGTTGCGCTGGTTAGTTTGTTGGCACTGACATATTCCTACAGATTATGTAGGTCACTTTGCCTTCATGGCTCCCAGAGCCCCAGCCCAAAAGTCTATGCGACGACGCATATTTCCCCTCCTCGCCGCGGCGTTCGCGCTGCTCGGCGCACCGCTACACGCGCAGCCGATCCACTTCAAGTTCATGGACGCGGGCGCCGGCTACAACGCATTCGGCATTTACATCGGCACATATCGCGGCGTCAGGGACTATGGCGGCGGTACACCGGAGACCATCGGGCTGAATTGTGTGGACTATTTTCACGAAGTCATGTTTGGTCAGGAGTGGGATGCCAACGTCACAAGCCTTGGCACAAGCGATCTCTCACTGACCCGTCATCCTACGTCGCGTACGCAATACCGCCAGGCAGCGTGGCTAATCTCCAACTACACGCCCGCCAACGTGCAGGCGACCCAGGCGACGATATGGAACCTGTTCCAGAGTCCTGGGGCGAACTGGCCTTCCGATCCTGCGTTGCTCGCCGCAGCAGACGCACCGCACCCGGATTTTGACTTCAGTAGCTACTTCGTGGTTACTGACGTGAACGCCAGCGGGCCGGACGACGCGCGAAGCGTCCAGGAATTCCTCATCTACGACCCATCCCGTCGCGTGACGGGCTTGGCAACCGTTGCGACGCCGGAACCGGCCACACTCGTCCTCGTGGCTTCAGGTCTTGTAGGTGTCCTTGGCGTCACCACGCGTCAGAAGGGTCGACGCCGCGCCTGAGGCGTCTGGATGCGCTGGCGGGGGCTCGGAGTTGTCGCCGAGCCCCTGTTGCGTTACGCCAAGAGGAGGCTTCGCACGTCGTCGGTACAGATCCCATCCACCCCGAACGCCGATACGCGTTTGATGTCGCTCGGCGCGTTCACCGTCCACGGAATGACCCGACCGGCGAGCAAATGCACTGCCTCCACGAGCTCCCGTGAAGTCAGCGAGTGCTGTGGCCAGAGGTCGCGGGCCCCCGTCCGCTTCATCAGCGCGATGCTGTCGATCGATGCGTCGTCTACGAGGACGCCGAGCCGTCGTGCGGTGCCATGCCGCGCCAGGCGTTGAATGAGGTCATGATCGAAGCTGTGAATTGCCGCGGCGCCGTGGTAGTGGTCGAGCAGCTCATCGACCTCTTGTTCAATGCCCGCCCCCTTGATCTCGACGAACAGCTCAGCCCGCCCCTGAATCAGATCGCAGACAGCCTGAAGGGTAGGCAGATCGGGCATTTCCCGCACGAGATCTGCGTACACGGATTTGCGGATTCCCTTTCCACTCGGCAATGCGGAGTCGTGGTGGACGACGATCACGTCGTCACGGGTCGCGTGGACGTCGAGCTCGATGCCTTGCGCTCCGCACTCCAGGGCGAGCGCAAAGCTGGGAAGGGTGTTTTCCGTGGCGAGACGCGGCATGCCGCGGTGGGCAATTCGGAGCGGGACGGGCATTGTGAGCGCCTGAAAGGTGCACGGGAGACTGCGAACCGTATCTTACGCTCCTGCGACAGCTGGTGCGATTTGCCCTTAACGCCGAGCCGCTCGGTGCGTCCAACTTGCCGGATAGCATGACTGACGACGCGGGGGACGCCGATGAACTGACTGACCTCGACCTCATCACACGATGGAAGGGCGGGGAAGATCGCGCCGCAACGCTCCTCGTCGAACGCCATGCGGGCGCCGTGGCGCGATTTGCGCGGTCGGTGGGGGCACGCGGGGACGTGCAGGAGATCGTCCAGGACACGTTTGTGCGCGCGTTCAGCTCGCTCGATGGATTTCGTGGAGACAGCTCCCTGCGGACGTGGTTGTTCACCATCGCGCGGCGACTCCTGCTCGATCTCCGGCGGTCCGAGCGTCGGCGTGGTGAGCAGGTCGAGGTGCAGGACACGGATGTCGTCACCGAGTACGACTCGCTCGACACGGTGGTGGCGGACGAGACGCGAACCCGCATGCAAGCGGCCATTGAACGGCTTTCAAGGACGCAGCGCGAGGTGTTCGTCCTGCGTGTCACGGAAGGGCTGTCGTACAGGGAAATCGCTGACGTAGCGGGTACGACGGAGGGGGCTGCGCGCGTTCACTATCACAATGCGATGCGCGTCATAAAGGAGTTTCTTCATGAATGATTGCCCGAACGCCGACGTTCGTGATCTGTTGCCGGACCTGGTGCACGAGCGCTTGGGTGTCGGCGCACGTGCGACCGTCGCGGAGCATGTTGCCGGGTGCCCGGACTGCGCGGCGGAGCTGGAACTCCTCCGGCAGTTTCGTGCGACACGACGCACGCCAAGGGTCGACGTCGCGTCGATCGTTGCCGCGGTGCCGCCGTACCGCGCCGTGGCGCGGCGGTCCTGGGTTGGTTGGCGCGCTGCCGCGGCGATAACCATCTTGGTAGCGGGTGCGTCATCGGTCGCGTTGATTCAGCGCGGCACGCCCTCCTCGATCAGGGTCGGCACGCAGGCGAGCGCTGCTCCCGTTTCCACGTCCGTCGTTCCAGGCGTATCGGCGACGACACCAACCTTGGTTGCTGCCTCGCCGGAGCCGCTGCCGAGAATAGCTATCCCGAATTCCCTGCCCACACCGGCGAATATCGCCGAGGATCCAGCGGCCGTGCCCGTTGGCCGTGAGCTCGCGATGGGTGGGGGGGCCATGGGAGACCTGGACGATCACGAGCTGGCATCACTGCTCAAGGACATCGAGTCGCTCGATGCGGTCCCATCGATCGACGTTGAATCGACCCCGGTGTCTCCGATTGGACCGTCCGCACCTGCAGGCCCATGACGCTGCGCCCGGTCCTCCTCGCGATCTGGATGATTGTCGCCGTCGGCTCGAGCGCGCATGCCCAGGGTGGGCTCGGTGCACGGGCTGCGATACGCGCGAACCGGCGGGCCGCGCAGCAGCAGGAGAAGCAGCAGCAGAGGCAGCAGAGGCAGCAGGTGAAGCAGGAGCAGCAGGAGAAGCAGCAGCAGCAGCAGCAGCAGCAGCAGGAGGCACTGCCACAGGGACAGGGACAGCGGCAGCAGTTGCAGCAACAGATTCGGCGGACGCTTTGGCGGGTGACCAAGCAGCGCATCGGCTTCAATGACGAGCAGATGGGGCGCCTGGAGGGCACGAGTAGGCGCTACGATCAGGAGCGGCGGCAGTTGGCGGTGGAGGAAAAGGCGCAACGCGTCACACTGCGCCGCGAGATTCTCGCCGACTCCGCGGCGAACCAGTCCTCAATCGCGTCAGCGCTCGATCGTATCCACGCGATTCAGCAACGCAGGTTGGACATCCAGGCGGACGAGCAAAAGGAGTTCGCGACGTTTATGACGCCGCTGCAGCGCGCGCGCTTCGGCGCGCTCCAGGAGCAGGTTCGCAAGCGGCTTCAGGAGTTCGAGCGCAGTCGCGCCCAAGCGCCCGTCGACTCACTCCCGACAAGTCCGTAGCACGAGCTATTGCTCAGGCGGGATCTGTCTCGGTAGCTACGTGTTGCTCGGCTGGGTTGCCGGCATCGTTCCGCTGGTCCACCCCGCTGCGGCGATCGGGGAGGGAGAATGCAAACTCGGAACCCAACTCCGGAAATTCGGCCCACGCCCGTCCGCCTTGCGAGCGAGCGGTGTCGCGAACGATGCTGAGCCCCAATCCGGTGCCTTCGACCTCGGTGACTGTCTCGTGCGCGCGATAGAAGCGTTCGAACAGGTGCTCCCGCTTCTCCACTGGCACTCCGAGGCCATTGTCGCGCACGCGCACGACGACCTCTGGTCTGCCGGTCGGCCCTTTCTCACGACCCGCCGAGATCACTGCCCACCGCTCGTCCTGCGAACGGTCGGCATACTTGATGGCGTTTGAGAGATAGTTCGTCAGGCACAGCTCGACGGCCGCGGCGTTGACATCGACCTCGGTCAGGTCGTCGGCTATGCGTATTTCCACCCCTGCTTCCAGCGCTGCCTCGCGCACCTGCCGCACCGCCTCCTGGGCGGCGGCACGCAGGTTGATGTGCCGTTGCTGCCGCACATCACCGCCGCTCCGTCCGACCGCAAGAATGTTCGCAACGGCCGACTGCATGAGGCGCGCGTTGCGCCGAACGATGTCCAGGAAGCGCGTGCGCTCGTCAACCGGCATGTCCGGCATCTCATGCAGGATGTCGCTCGCGCCCACGATCGTCCCGATGCGGTTCTTGATCTCGTGCGAGACCGCGCGGTTGAACGTGCGGATACGCTCCTCACGTTCGCGCACCTCCGCGGCGGCGAGTCGAAGGAAGTGCGTGGTGGTGGTTTCCTGAATGAGCGTGATGGCCCGAAAGAGACGTTGGCCGCAGACGAGCAATTCACTCTTCGCGCAGGGCTCAGGCATCGTGTCCGCCTCTTGCGCCAGATAATTGAAGAGGATGCCACCAAGGATCTCGTGTTCCTTCAGGATCTCGTAGGCGTCGAATCCCTGGGCATGGCGCAGCGCGCCAAGCTCCATCGCTTTGCCCACCACGGGCATATCGACACTGATCTCCGCTGACGGATTCTCGAGGTAACTCGCGATGCCATCGATGAGCAGGGGCACATGGTCCAACAGCTCATCGGTCGGAAAGAGCCGGTTGGGATCGATGGAGACGCGCTCCACGATCCGCTCCAGCCAGCGGCTGGTGAGCTCGAGCCGTGACGCTCGGAGCCGCGTTGCGAGCGCCGCGGCGAGGGGACAATCCCGTGCAGTCTGGTTGGCCATGCTATCGTCGAGTGCACAGAACAGGCCGCTCATTCGTCGTGGTGCTGCCGCAAAGTGGACTGATTTTGTGTCTGCGCCATGCACAAGCCGGCTCGCCACCGGGTAGCCGGTTATGCGGCAATTGGCTGTGGAATGATTGCCAATCAAAAGGGACGCCGATCGACGTCCCTTTTGATCACGATGGCGAAAGTAACCGCCTAGCGAGTGTTACGGAACGAGATACCCATTGTTGGTGGTGCCATTGTCGTAATTGTTATTGATCGCATCAACCACGCTGTTCAGGTCCGAAACGCTGACCCCCGCCGGCAATGCGCCCGTATTGCCACCGAGCACTGCGTTGGCCATTGCCAGCACTTGCGAAACCGTCAGTCCGGCAAGCTTGCCTGACTTCACCTTCAACGAAGCCAGTCCCGGTTTCTCGACTCCAGCGTTCGAGAAATCAACCGAGAGGCTAAGTGCCAGTACCTGACCGGCAAAGACACCGGCCGACGACGAGGTCGCATTGGTCGCGCTCGCCGTGAGAATCGAGGGCGTACCACCCTGCGGCAGGAATGCCGTGATGGCCGATGCACTTGTGAACTTGAGCGTCTTGTTGCCGCCAATCGTCACAGAACCGCCCGGATAGACTGTTGCAAAATTGCTGAGCAGAAGCTTCCCGGGGTTGTTCCCGGCCGGTTTCGCGCCCCATCCACCCTGCGTGAATGTCGTGAAGCCGCTTGCAGAACTCGGGGCCTTGTAACCGAAGTCCACCGCCGTCGTGCTCGGCCCCACCGTTACGGCTGCGCAGTTCGGCGTCGCCGTCCCGTCGAGGTCGTACGTCTCCGTGTAGCCGCTCGGCACACCGGCCGTGGTGCAGACCGTGTACGTCCCCGCCAGCAGGTTGCCCAATGAGTACGTGCCATCGCCGGCCGTCGTAGTCGTGGCGGTATAGCCACCAGCGCCGGTGATCATCACGGTAACGCCATTGATACCGACCTCGCCGGCGTCCTGGACGCCGTTGCCGTTCGCATCATTCCATACGCGGTCGCCCACACTGAAGCGAGGCGCAGTGTATCCGAAATCGACGGCCGTTGTGCTGGGACCGACTGTAATCGTCGCACAGTTCGGCGTGCCGACGCCGTCGAGGTCATAGGTCTGCGTATAGCCGACCGGGAGGCCCGCCGTCGTGCAGACCGTGTAGGTGCCCGCCAGCAGATTGTTGAACGCGTACATGCCGTCGCCCGCCGTGACCGCGGTTCCCGTAAATCCGCCCGGGCCGCTGAACGTGACCGTCACACCGTTGAGACCGGCTTCACCCGCATCCTGCACGCCGTTGCCGTTCACATCATTCCAGACGCGGTCGCCCACACTGAACCGCGGCGCGGTGTAGCCGAAGTCGACGGCCGACGTGCTGGGCCCGACCGTAATCGTCGCGCAGTTCGGGCTGCTCGTCCCGTCCAGGTCGTAGGTCTCGCTGTACCCGCTGGGGATCCCCGCAGTCGTGCACACGGTGTAGCTGCCGGCCAGCAGCCCGCTGAAGCCGTACAGACCGTCTGCGCCCGTCGTCGTCGTGGCGCTGTAGCCGCCCGGGCCACTGATCGCTACCGTCACTCCGATGAGCCCCGCCTCGCCCGCATCCTCGATGCCGTTGCCGTTCGCGTCCGACCAGACGCGGTCGCCCACGCTGAAGCGCGGCGGCTGGTAGCCGAAGTCCACCGCCGTCGTGCTCGGCCCCACCGTCACGGCCGCGCAGTTCGGCGTCCCGACGCCGTCCAAATCATAGGTCTGCGTGTAGCCAGCGGGGAGGCCCGTCGTCGTGCATACCGTGTAGGGGCCCGCCAGCAGGCCGCCGAAGGCGTAGATACCGTCGCCCGCCGTGACCACTGTTCCCGTAAAGCCGCCCAGGCCGCTGATCGTGATCGTCACGCCATTCAGTCCAGACTCGCCCGCATCCTGAACGCCGTTGCCGTTCGCGTCGTTCCACACCCGGTCGCCAATTGCGTAGCGCGGCGGCGTGTAGCCGAAGTCCACGTCATCCCGATTGGCCGTCGCCAGCACCACTGTGGCACAGTTCGGCGTGAGCACGCCATCGAGGTCGTAAGTCTGCGTGTCGCCCGCCGGGATTCCCGCCGTCGTGCAGACCGTGTACGTGCCCGCCAGCAAATCGCTGAACCCGTAGTTCCCGTCCGCCGCGGTCGTCGTCGTACCGCTGAATCCGCCCGTGCCCGTGATCGTCACCGTGACGCCGGTGATGCCCGGTTCGCCCGCGTCCTGGGCGCCGTTGCCATTCACGTCCGTCCAGACCCGGTCACCAAGGCTGAGGCGCGGCGGCTTGTATCCGAAGTCCACCGCCGTCGTGCTCGGCCCAACCGTGACCGTCGCGCAGTTGGGCGTGCCAACGCCGTCGAGGTCATACGTTTGCGTGTCGCCGGCCGGGATGCCACTCGTCGTGCAGACCGTGTAGGTGCCCCCCAGCAGGCTGTTGAAGGCGTAGATGCCGTCGCCGGCAGTCGTCGTCGTGGCCGTGTAGCCGCCCGGGCCGCTGATGGTGACCGTCACGCCATTGATGCCGGCCTCGCCCGCGTCCTGCACGCCGTCGCCATTCGTGTCGCTCCAGACCCGGTCGCCGAGCACGAAGCGCGGCGGCACGAAGCCGAAGTCGATCGTCGGATTCGCCTCTCCGGCGGCCAGCGTCACCGTCGCCCCGCTGCCATCGGAATCTGTGGCCGGCAGGCTGCCCGCCGCGAGAACCGGCGACGGCGTCAGGCCTGCCGGCGTGGCCACGGACACCGTGTACGTCCCGGCGGACAGGCCCATGAACGAATACTCACCATTCGCGCCTGTCACCGCCGTCGCCGAAACGGGGCCTGTCAGGGTGACGGTCAGGCCAGAGATGCCCGGCTCGCCCGCATCCTGAATACCGTTTCCGTTCGTGTCCGACCAGACGAAGTCGCCGAGCGACCCCCAATCATGGAAGTATGCCAGCACCGAGCCGTGGAACTCGTTGATCACGGCAGCCGTGCTCGGGCTGAATACCTGCTTGTCCAGCCCGCACGGGAAGTTCGCCGGCGCCATACAGACGTCCGCCGCTGTCTGGAGCTCCAATTCGGTATCCTGGATGTACTTGAAGTTCGTCCCCGCCGGACGGCCGACCTGCGTAACCGTGATTGACGTGGGGATATCGGTTTCGCCGCGGATGCTCGGGAAAGTCAGCACAGCCGCATCGACGCACCCTCCCGATGGCACACTGAATGTCGTGCCCAACGGAAGGCTCAGCGTGCCGCGCGTGCCGGCGCCGAGGACGATGTTCGATAACTGGTACGTGTATGTGCCGGCCGGGCCATCGCCCGTGCACACCGTCAGTGTGCGCGCCTTGGATGGCGTCACGTTGCG
>JBBQFW010000073.1:0-14972 GCA_038322445.1 Gemmatimonadales bacterium | reverse complement strand
AGATCCTGCTTGGCGAGATGGGACAGCGTGCCGGGCAACTCGAGCGGATCCAGCGCTCCCGGCGTGTTGCTGGCCTTCCAGCGGCGCATATCGGACATGCGGCGCGCCTCGAGCCAGAGCTCGATGCCACGCTCGCGCTTGAGCAGGCGCCACGCCTCGTCGAGGGTGGCCGGAGCGGTGAGCGCGACAGCGCCCGCGTTCGTGCGAACCGCCGCGATGGAGAGCGTCGCGCCGATGATGTCGCCGTTTCGCAGCTTTGCCTCGGCCTCGATCAACCGCATCTCACGTCCACTCGCCAACCGCATGGGCGAAGCCGACGCCGTGAACTTTGCTTCCGGATAGAACGGCACCTTGCCGCAGCATTCGATGGCGGCGTCGCCGAGCAGCGCGGTGGTGGTGATGGGCACGCGTGGATCGTTGGTTGCCTGGCGGTAGTCGTAGTGCCAGGTGCTCCACTGGGTGTGCGCGCGATACGGCGAGCCGCTTTCCCGCGAATTGCCGGTCGCCCAGAAGATGCGGTTGCGCTGATCGTCGTCGCCGAGATTGAAGTAGTTGATGTTCAACGTGTAGCCGATGGGGACAAGCGCGGCGTCTGCCACCGCTTCGGTCCACTTGCCGAGCAGCATGCGCACCTGCGCACGACCGGCGTACGCCGCGGTGTTCTGGTTGGTCTGTACCAACGCGGTGCCGCCCGTGACGGCGAGTGCCTTGGTGAACAGGCTCTCGGCGCGGGTGAGGAACACCGTGCTGGCGACTTCCGGTCCGCCGTCGATGGTGCCGGCGCACATGTTATCGCCGAGTACGCGGTTGGCGTAGCCGGCGTAGACATAGGCGAGCTGCAGTGTGTTGTAGTACGTCGTGGGCGTCATCACCGGATCATTCGCGGCGGGCGCCTTTGCTGCCTCGATGCGCCGAATGGCTTCCTCAGCAATGAAGCGTGCACGCTGCGACTCCGCCCAATGATCGTTCAGGTCCGCGTCGTCAGCACCGAGATCGCCGTTCTGCCAGCGCGCGCTGATGCCGAAGTTGCCCGTGGATCCCGCGGGATGAATTTCCCGCGTCACCGCCGCGCCGGTATAGGAGAGATAGTTGAGGCCGGAGGACAGCGCGCGGGCGGCGCCGTTCACCATCGCGACTGCCGCGCCACGTTCATTGAGGAACGTGTCCTCGAACCGGCCGGGGTTTGTGACCTTGGTATCACATGCCGCAGCGCCGACGAGCAAGGCGATCGCGGCGAGTACGATCCGAGGGCGTCGGAGAGCCGTCATGGCGAGTCCTTGGGTTGCTGTGTGTGAGTGTGGTTGCATGGGTGGCTCAGAACGTGACGCGCAGCGACGCCGTGTAGGTGGCGGGCGGCGGCACCTGCTCGAGGATGGAGCGCACCTGGGAATCGAATCCATCGTTGTTGCCCGTTTCGGGATCGAACACCGGGAAGTCCTTGTTCACCTTCTTCCAGATGTTGTGGCCCGACAGCGTGAAGAATGCGGACGTTGCGCCGCGCATGAGACGCGACGGGATGGGTATGGCGAGGGACACGTCGCGCAGCTTGAAGAAGTCCGCCGGATAGATGAAGTAGTCGGCGCGGGTCTGCGCCACGGTGCAGCGTGCCGTCTGGAGCGCCGTCGCGTCATCCGCGCGACCGGTTTCCTGGAGCGAGTAGAAGCCGTAGCAGCCGGGCCACCGCACGGAGCGCGTCACCGCGTTGAATGCAGCGCCGTCGTACATGTAGTGTCCGCCCAGGTGCTCGCCGCGGGCATTGAAGCGAATGCCACGCGGAAGCGTCATCGTCGTGTTCAGACCCCAGGTGCGCGGCGGAAGATTGGGGCCGTAGATGCAGGCGTTCGGATTCGCGGCGTTCACCGAGAGGACCTTTGGACCCGTTGCCGGCACCTTGGCGTCCGGATTCTCGATGCAGAAGTCCGTTTGAATGACCGGGATAGACCGTCCTTCCACGATCCGTCCGAAGTTGCCGAGGCTGAACGACGGCGCTCCGCCAAGCGTGATGACGTTGCTGTTGTTGGTGTAGTACGAGCCGCCCACCGTCCACTCCAGCTCATTCCGTCGGAACGCGGTGACGTTGATCGAGGATTCGATGCCATCGCTTCCCATCTGCCCGATGTTGGCGAGCTGCGAGCGAAGAAATCCGAGCGACGGGATCTGGAGGCGGTTGAACAGCGCGTCCTTGATCTTGCGGTTGTAGTAGGTGAACGAGGTGCTGACCCGGTCGGTGAACAGCGTGCCGTCGAATCCAACCTCGAGCTCCGTGGTGCGCTCCGGTCCGAGCGTGGAGTCGCCAACGCTGCGCGGGAAGAACGCTGGCTGCCCACCGTAGCCGGCAGGGGGATTTTCCCACGTCCTGATGGCATCGAATGCGCCAGGCGCGCGGCCCGATTGTCCGATCGCGGCGCGCAGCTTCATCTCGGGGATGAATGACGGCCAGAATTTCTCCTCCGACGCTACCCATGACACGCTGGCCTTGGGGTACGTCTGCAGTCCGAAGTTCTTGCCGAACGCGCTGTTGCCGTCGACACGCGCGCCGAGGGTGAAGAAGTAGCGGTTCTTCAGATCGAAGATGGTCTGGCCGAACACGCCGGCGTTCACGACGCGCTGCCGGTCCTCGAAGCCCAGGGTGGTACCGGCGCTGGACACGGTGGCCAGACCCGGACCGGGGAAGTTCTCGCCGTACGCGGAGGTGGCGCGCGACTCGGTGGTTACTGACTGGCCGCCCCACGACAGCGTGTTGCGAAGTCCGGCGGCGACGGCGAGCGCGTAGCTGCCCGCGTAGTCGAACGTCAGGTTCTGGTAGCTGTTCTCGGCGTTCGACAAAATGCCCGCCGGCGCGGAGATGAACCCGAACGGGCGATAGTTGCGGTTGGCGATTTGCGCCCGGTCGTACCCCACCGTGAACCGGTTGATGAGGTTGGCCGTCGGACTCCAGTTGAGCGTGCCGCCGGTGATCACGTGATCGATGCCGCTCGTGATCTCCTGATTGAGCAGCTGGCTCACGATCTCCGGCCGATCGTCCGACTTGTAGTTGCGATCGCGGCGGAAGGCATTGAGCGTGAGACCTTGCGCGTTGTTGCCTGCGGCGGTGTTCGAGATTGCGTCCTTGGTATACGAGGTGTTCCAGCTGAACAGCAGATTGTTGATCGGCGTGAAGCTGAAGTTTCCGCGAACGACCTTTTTCTGTTCGTTGTCGTTGGGCAGCACGCCGTCTTCATTGGTGCCGGTGCCGGATACGAAATAGCGCAGCGCGTCTGCGCCGCCGGCAACCGAGAGCGACACGCGACGCTGCTGGCCGTTGCGCAGCCATGGATCGATGAAGAGGTAGCTCGACGATCCGCCGGCGCGCGACACGCCGCGTGTGGGCAGTCCGGCGAAGCGAGCGGGGAAGCTGTCGCGATACAGCTTCGGGATGGAATCGCCGAGCGGAGCCGTCTCCGGCTCGGGGCCGAATGGCAGTGCGTGGGCAAAGCCGCCGTCGAGCTGCATGCTCCACTGCGGTTTACCGGCGTGGCCGGTCTTGGTGAAGATCTGGATCACGCCCGCCGCCGCTTCGGTGCCGTACAAGGTGGCGGCCGCGGCGCCCTTGATGATCTCGATGCGCTCGATGTCGTTGGGATTGATGTCGTTCAGCGGGCTCGCGATGTCATTGCCGCCGCGGAGATTCGATCCCGTGGGGGGAATGTTCTTCGCATACCCGTCGCCGCGCAGCCGCACGCCATCCACATAGATGAGCGGCTGATTGCTCATCGCGACGCTCACGTTGCCGCGGAGTCGGATCATCGAGCCCGAGCCGGAACCCGCGGAGCTGGTCATGACCGTCATACCGGGCGTGCGTCCCTGAAGCAGCTGCCCCACGTTCTGCGGAGGCTCCTGCACCTTGGTCATGTCGATCTGGGCGACGGCGTTGCCCACTTCGCGCTGACGCGCAGCACCGGCGGTGCCGGTGACGACGACGGCGTCGAGCTCGAGGACCTGCTTGCGCAGGGTGAAATCCTCGGTGAGGGTCTGGCCGGCGACGAGCGTGACCGCGCGCTCGATGGGACGGTTGCCCAGCATCTGGGCACGAATGCGGTACTGCCCGACCGGCAAATTGCCGATGGTGTAGCGGCCGTTGTCGGCCGTGAGCGTGCCGAGCGTGGTGTTGACGAGACGCACCTGCGCCGCAGCAATGGGCTGGCCGTTCTCGCCGATCACACGTCCGGTAATGGAGGCCGTGGGCGTCTGCGCGCCGACGGCGGCGCTGCCGATCAGGAGGGCCGCTGCCACCAACCGGGTGTGGCGTGCGAACATCCCAACGGCACGAGACTGAGCATCAAGCATGAGGGGAACTCCTGGAGGGAGCACTTCCTGCGGGCGCCCGGGTGGCGCCTGAACGAGCGAGGTCCGCGATCCGAAGTGGAGGAGGTGATGCCAAGGCTTGGGATCCTGGGCCCCATCATCTATGAGAACCGCACCGCGAGCATACGGGTCACTCAAGCGATGTGTCAAGTTCGCGCGCGCAACAAGTGCGTTCGCGTCAGTCTACCCGAATGTCGACCGTCGCCTTGTTTGTCCCGTCTGCACGCTACATGGCATCCGAGACGCGCGTCACCCGCAGCACGCCGGATCTGCTCTCGTTTCGGTAATAGGTTTCCTTGCCATACTCGGCGCAGACCGTCTGGCCCGTCGAGGTTGTCGTGTAGCGCCTGCACACGGTTCGGCTTGCCTCCACCTGAACCACCGTGTCGTAGCGCGCGTGCCCCACAGGATCCGACCGGTCGAATCTGAAGATGACATTCATGCCGCACTTGTACGAGAAATATGAACTGTTCGATTGTTCCCGTTCGTAGCGGCAGGGTCCCGGGTCGGCGTCCATTTCAACGGTGTCGGCCGCCACTGTGAAACGTCCGGTGATGCGTGTGTCGTCCGAGAGGCGTTCGTCGAAACGATACGTGCCACGCATCTCGGGACCAATCGGTTGCCTTGGCCTGGTGGGGGCACAGGCCGAGAGGAGCGCAACGAAGAGGACCATCCCATGGACGTGCGGGCAGAAACGCATATCGGCTCCGGATTGCATACAACGATTGGGTTTCACGCGGCGGGACAGGAATTTCAATCGGGGTGTGAGAAGTATGTCACGTGCGCGTCGCCGCCGCGACGGACGAACGCGCGGCAGCAGTCACGGAGGCACCTTAGGCTGCCGAAGAGGTGAAAGCGGCATCGCCGCAACGGCGCATCAGTCGCAGCGTGGCCCACGTTGAGTGCTTGACTCACTGCGTGCGCCGCGGGATGATGTGGCAATGAATCGCACCGCTGGCCGGCACTGCCGCACCACTCGCGACGCTGCCCGCGTCGTCGTCTTCGCGATGATGGCGTTTGCGCCCGGTCAGGCGATCGTCGCGCAGCGCGCCGAGCGCCTGTCCAACTGGACTGCGCCTGTCTTTCCTGTCGCGGAGTATGTTGCCCGACGCCGCGCCGCACTTGCGGTGCTCGGCACCGATGATGTGCTGCTGGTATCGTCCGCAGAGGGCACCAGCGGTGGCGACACGTTCCGTCAGTCGGACGACTTCGAATATCTGGTCGGCCTCGAGATCCCGCGTGCCGTGCTGATGATCAATCAGGCGACGAGGCAGAGCTGGCTCTTCGTACCGGCGCGTGATCCGAATTTCGAGAATTCCGGACGTCCGAACGACTTCCCCGGTCGCATGCTTGCGTCGGATCCCGCGCTCAGGGCCCTGAGCGGCGTGGATTCCGTGCTGACGGATGATGCGTTACCGGCCCTCCTCGCGTCGCTGACGTCGGCCGGTCGGCGCATGGTCATCAATGGCGGCCGTACCGGCGTTAGCGGCGCGATGGCCAACTCGATGTTCGCCGGACTGACGCCCGGATCGCTGCTTGCCGCGCACATCCGGCAAGCCGTTCCAGCAGCGCGCATCACGAATGCCTTCGACGTGATGGCGACATTGCGCATGGTCAAGTCGCCGCGCGAGATCGCACTGCTTCGCGAAAGCGCTCGCGTTACCGCGGTTGCCATCGCACGAGGTGCGACACGAGTGAGACCGGGCGTAGACGAGCGCACACTCACCGGCGCATTCACCGCCGACTGCATGGCGCTCGGCGCACAGCGCGTGGCCTTCACGCCCATCATCAAGTCCGGTGACAACTCGCTCTGGCCGTGGCGCATCCTCGGCGCGCAGTACGACCGGCGCAATCGTGCCATGCAGCGCGGCGAGCTCGTGATATACGACGTCGGCTGCGAACGCGCACACTATGTGAGCGACGTCGGGCGCACCTTTCCCGTGAGCGAACGATTTACGCCGTCGCAGCATGCGCTCGTGGAGATGGTGCGACATGTGTCGGACGCCGTGATTGCCGCCGCGCGCCCTGGTATCACGCTGAACGAGCTGCAGTCAGTGGCGATGGCGGCGATTCCGCCAGCGGCGAAACCGTACATGCAGGTGCCGACCTACTTCGGACATCACATCGGGCTCGATGCCGGCGATCCGTCGCTCGCGTCGGCCGTTCTCGCGCCCGGCATGGTCTTCACCATCGAGCCGTGGTACTACAACCACGTCGACAACGTCGCCGTGTTCATTGAAGACGAAATCCTGATCACGGCGTCGGGAAGCGAGAACCTCACGGCCTCGCTTCCGCGTGACGCGGCTCGCCTCGAAGCAATGCGCGCAAAGTCTGCACCCGCTGTGGGCGATACTGACGCTGGCCGCGGACTTACGCGCGACGGCGTGCTGTCGTTCACCATCGATACGGCCACGCATTCTGTGCGCGTGCACGACGTCCTGAATGATACGATCGTCGCGAACACTCCAATCTGCCGTCGGCCGCTTGGCGGTGAGCTGACGGCGGACGACATCACGTTCGTCGTGCGTTGCGACGGGTCGGCACACGGTGTGTCGATCAACACCGCCTCGTACGACGTGGCATCGCCGACAGTGCGACCACCGGCCAACGCACAGCCCATCAAGCCCGCGCAGGCAGGTAGGTCGTTCGCCAAGACGGAAGTGATCATCATCGGCACCATTCATGGCGAACATCGGACGAGCACGCGGTACAGTACAGACGTCCTGCGACGACTGCTGATCGCCATGAAGCCGGAATTCGTGCTCACCGAGATTTCCCCGAATCGCCTCGATGCAGCGCTCTCGGAGTTCCGGTCAACAGGCCGGATCACGGAGCCGCGGGTCGTGCGGTTCCCGGAATACGTGGACGTACTCTTTCCACTCACCCGTACGCTGCCCTTCACGATCGTGCCGACGGCAGGCTGGACGCGACCGATGGACCTGTTTCGCACGGCTGCGCTCAAACGCGTCGAGGCCGATCCATCGCGCCGAGCAGAGTGGCTGGAGTACACGCGCGCGAACGCAGTCGCTGACTCGATCGACAAGGCGCGTGGAGCGGACGATCCCTATTACATCAACTCGGCGGCGTACGACTCAGTGCAGACCGCTGCGCATGAGCCGTACAATCGCCTCTTCAACGCGGAGCTCGGGCCTGGCGGTTGGGACAACATCAATCGTGCGCACTTCGCGAATATCGCGCGCGCGCTCGATGCGCACCGCGGCGAAGGACGGCGGATGGTGATCACCTACGGCGCCGGTCACAAGGAGTGGTTCATGCGCGCGTTGCTCAAGCGCGACGACGTCACGATCCTGCCGGTGGCGCCGTTCCTCGATCAGATCAGGCGGCGATGAAGCCAGTCCGACGTCAGGCGATGACCCGCATGGTTGCACGCTCTTCGCGTTCGCCTCGTCGCCGGTCGGTGCGCCTGGGGGGGCCGGGCCACGTTGTCCAAGCCGGTGGTGTTGAAGACGTCAGCCCTGTGGCTTCACAATCACCATCGGGCGCTTGATCTCCACGGTGTAGCCGTCGCGTGTGAGCAGCTCCGTCAACACGTGAGTCGCGCTCTCATCGGCGTGCTGGAGAATTCCCGACCGGCGCGCTGCAGTGAGGAACTGCGCGCGGATGCGTCCCTGAATGACGTCGCGATCCTCCGCCGTGAAAGGGTTCCACAGCCCCGCGTGCTCATCATACGTCGTCATGTTGATGACGTCGACGCCCATGATCTGCGCCGGCGGGAGCGAGATGACAATGCGCTTCGCCGCGGAGTCGATGCGTACGTCCGTGTCGTGGCGGAGGTCGATGCCGGCGGACACGCGTGCTGTCACGACGAGGAGCGTTCGCTTGGTCGACCGGAACTGCGTCTGCTCGTACGTGACGACGTCGCGCAACGTCATCTCGCTCGAGACGAGCTTCGCCACTTCCTTCAACCGCTCGACGACGAACTCCTGCGACATCACCGGCTCCGACTTCCCGAAGAGCGCCCCTCCGATCGCTCGGCGCACCAGAGCCATGCCTATAGCGGCGCCGAGCACGAGTGCAAGGGCGACGAAGCCCCAGGCGAGGATCCGTCGCTGCGCCGCGGTGAGGAGCGGCTCCGTCATCGCAGAATGAATGCGACAGTTGGATCCACGGGGTACCGTCCGAAATGGGCGCCGTAGATCGCGAGGCCACCAGGCATGGCGCCGTCCACCTCCATGCGAACCACGATGACACCATCGCGCGCTGCCGTGGCAATGGTCGCGGCCGACAATGGAACGCGCACGAGCTGGCCGTACGACCCCGCCTCGCGGAGATAGCCGTCGCGCACCTGCGACGACCACGAGAGAATGCCGCGATGATCGGCAGGGTCGTCGGCGAGATCATACCGTCCAGCGGGTTCGCCGTTCACGCGAACGGTGACGGCGCTCGGGAACGCCGTCTCTCCCGTCATCGGATACGCATTGCGATTGCGGCTGGGATCCTGGAGCCCACCACCACGCATGTAATCGCCGTTGTCCTTCGCTGTGGTATCGCGATCCTTGCCGAGTAATCGCTTGGCCGATGCTTCCACGATGAAGGAGGCCGCGGCGACGTCGCTCAGCTTCAATCCTGTTGGCCACGGGATTCGGTATTCGACGAAACCGGAACCAGCGCCGTTCACCTTGAGGCTGTCCATCACGGTCCAGCTCTTCCTGGACCACTGCGCTGCGGAATACGACGCGGGACTCACGCGCGCGAGCACGACTCGGCGCCCGTCGGCATTGCGAAGCTCGGACGCTACTCCTCCGTCGACGACGAAGGTCGTGAAGTTGCGCTGAAGCACCGAGCCACTGGCGTCCTCGAGCCGAGTGATCAGTACGGCGACGGCCGTTTCATTCGGCATCGTCACAGTTTCCGGCGAAAGTTCTTCCGTCAGCCACGGATGATACGCGATGCGCCGCGACGACGAGCTCCACGTTTTCTGCTCGCCAAGTGCGTTCCAGCCATGAAGCTCGAACTTGAGCGTAAGTGTATCACCGTGGGCGCGACTGTCCGTCAGGAATGATGCATACAGCGGTACCTGAATCGTCTCGCCCGCCCGCACTTTCGCACTCAGTTGCGATCCTACAACGACATAGAACGGAGAATGCAGGTCGTTGAGCGTCATGCCGGGAACCAGATCGCCCATGCCGGTGTCCTTCTTCGTACGATCGGCCCGCCAGTAGCCATTCCACTCGTTGATGACGTCGTCGAGCTCCGTATAGAGCCAACCCGACAACTTCGGATGACGACGGAACGCATTCACCGCCAGGTGATAGTCCCAGCTCCAGTCCACGTCGCCCGACGAGCCCTTGTAGCCCCACACATTGCCGAACTCGGAATTGAACATGGGCTGCTGCTTCTGCGCGTAGCCTTTCTCGAAGTTCCACGGCGATCCGCCAAAAGTGCTGTCGGACACGATGGACACGCGCTTCTCCCACTGATACCCCGGGAGGTACTCGTGCCAGGAATTCAGGTCGGTCTCGGTGTGGCCGCGACCGCAACACGGCGAATTGTCCTCAACGAGCCGAGTCGGATCAAGTTGCTTGGCGAGCCTGACGCTGCGGATGACGTTCTGCTGTGTCTCCGGGGTGTAGACGTCCTTGCCGTTCACCTTCGAGACAATGCCCCACGCCTCGTTATACGCGATCCACGAGAATACCGACGGATGGTTATAGTCGCGCTCGATCATCTGCCGCATCGCATAGTCATGCTCGGCGAACGACACCGAATCCGGTGGACCCCACCAGTTGGGCACGTCGGCCATCATGAGGACGCCGAGTCGGTCGGCCCAGTACAGCTTGCGCGGCGCCTCGATCTTGATGTGCTCGCGAAGGCCGGTTAGCCCGATCTGCCGCGCCTGGAGAATCTCGTTGCGGAGCAGCGAGTCCGTCGGAAAGGTATAGAAGCCCCGCGGGTGGTACGCCTGGTCGAGCGACAGTTGCAGGTACACCGGCTTTCCATTCAACGCCACATAGGGAATGGATGTGCCCGGAAGGTTGACGACCGATATCTCGCGCATGCCGAAGTAGCTGTTCACGCTGTCGGTAGCCTGACCGGCGCCGGAAAGCGCCAATACGACTTCATATAGATATGGATCGTCCGTTGACCAGAGTCGCACGTTCGGAATGGCGACGTCGAACGTCACCGTTCGCGCGCCGGCAGCCACCGCGTGCACGACCGGCGCCGGCAGCGCCACACCCGCATTCACGATGGAATCAGCACCCTTCGTGAACGCCAGTTCCAGCGACATAGCTTTGGGCGCTGGTTCCTGCAACCGCGCCTCGACGCGCACTCGCCCACGCGCGATGTCCGGTGTGAAGTGGACGTACTGCAGGGGATCAGTGCCGCGCGCCTCGAGGTACACGGTCTGCCACATGCCGCGCGCCTTTCCGTATCCCTGCTTGCCCTCGAGCTTGAAGGGATGCGGTGTGTCGTCCACGCGCAGCGTCACCCGTTGGTCCACGCCGAACTTCGCGGACGGTGTGAGCTCGACGGAGAAGGGAGTGTAGCCGCCCTGATGCTCGCCCACCTTCGTACCATCGAGCCACACGGATGTCCGCCAGTCCGATGCGCCGACAACCAGATAGACGCGCTTGCCGCGCCACGCCGCGGGCACGCGGACGGTGCGCTGATACCAGCCGATGTCCGCGCTGTCGGCAACGCCCGACAACGGGGCGCCCCAGGAGAACGGAACGCGGATGTCCTGTGGCGCGGACAACGCGGTGTCGAACCAGCGGTTGCCCTCGCCACTGTTGGCTGCGTCGAACTTGAAGTGCCACGTGCCGTTGAGGTTGACCCAGTCGGCCCGATGGAAATCAGGGCGGGGATGCTCGGGAAGCGGAATCGGCGCTGACGCGTCGGACATCCGCACGGCGGATTGCGCGCCAAGGAACGACGCTGACGACGTCAGCACGAGGGCGCCAGCGAACAGCCGACGCATCGAGATTGGAGAGGGCACGATGATCATGCGCGAACGATGGCAACCGCGCCCGACGTGTCAAGCGTACCAGCCGTCATTCCGGAGACGCGTGACTGCGACGCGCGGTTCGTCACTCCCGCGGAAGCGGGAATCCATTGGCTGGGGAAACATGGATTCCCGCGTTCGCGGGAATGACGCACAGCTTCCTGTGCTGCACCTGCTTCACGTCATGATCACGCCGCTTGACAAGAGCCCGCACCAATGCGTTATCACCGTGATTACCCGCCTTTGGCGGGACTGAACCGCGACACCAACCCCGCTCCTCGATGCGTCGCCCCACTCCGCGCCTGCTGGCCATCCTCTGCCTGACAACCATCTCCGCCGCCGGATGCGCACGAAAGAAATCGTCCGCCTACGTCGTCGGATTCTCGCAGATGGAGAGCGACAACCCCTGGCGACTCGCCGAGACGAAGAGTCTCAAGGACGAAGCCGCCAAGCGTGGCATCGAGCTGGTCGTCACCGATGCACAGGGGCAGACGTCGAAGCAAGTGTCCGACGTCGAGGACCTCATCGCGCGGAAGGTGAGTGTCATCCTCCTCGCGCCACGGGTCTTCGACGGGCTCGCGCCGGCACTCGAGGCAGCGAAGGCCGCAAAAATCCCGGTCATCCTCCTCGACCGTGCCGCGGCCGGAACCCCGGGCGTGGACTACGTCACCCTGCTCGTGTCCGATGAAGTCGAGGAAGGCCGGCGCGCGGCACGCTGGCTCGCCGACCAGTCCAAGGGCACCGCGAACATCGTGGAGCTGGCCGGCACGCCGGGCGCGTCCGTTGCGAACGATCGCGCGGCCGGCTTCCGCGAAGTGCTCGCGAAGTACCCGAACATGAAGATCATCGCGTCGCAGACGGGCAACTTCAACCGCGCCAGCGGGCAGTCCGTCATGCAGAACATCGCCCAGTCACTCGGCAGCAGGATCACGGCGGTGTTCGCGCACAACGACGAGATGGCGATCGGCGGCATCCAGGCACTCCTCGCGTCGGGACGGAAGCCGGGCAGCGACGTCACCATCGTTTCGGTCGACGGCGAGCGCGCCGCACTCGAGGCGATCGCGAAGGGCGAGCTCGGCGCCACAGTGGAGTGCAATCCACGCTTCGGACCGCTCGCGTTCGACACCATAGAGAAGCTGCGGAAGGGCGCGGCCATTCCGACGAAGATCATCGTGCCGGACCGATTCTTCGACAAGGCGAACGCCGCGCAGTCCATCGCCGAGGCGTACTGACGCTCCGCGCGAGAGCTGAATGACCGCGACTGAAGCCAGCTCGCCACTGCTCTGCATGCAGGGAATCACGAAGCGCTTTGGCGCTTCGCTCGCGCTCGACAGCGTGGATTTCTCGGTCGACCGCGGGGAGGTGCACGCGCTCGTCGGAGAAAATGGGGCCGGCAAGTCCACGCTGATGAAGATCCTCATCGGCGCCTATCGTCGCGACGGCGGCACGATCACGCTCGACGGACACGACGTCCACTTCGACACGCCGGGCGATGCGCAGGCGGCAGGCGTCTGCGCGGTGCACCAGGAGATTCACCTGTTGGCATTGCGGTCGGTGGCAGAGAACATCTACACCGGGCGCGAGCCAGTCTCATGGGGGTTGGTCGACTGGCGGCGCATGAACGCGGCCGCTGCCGCACTGCTCAGCGGCCTGGGGCTCGACATCGATCCACGCGCGCAGGTATCGGCACTCAACCCCGCGCGCCAACAGATGGTCGCCATCGCGCGTGGCGTATCGCTCGGCGCCAAGGTCCTGGTCCTCGATGAACCGACGACGTCGCTGTCGGCGCGCGAGGTCGCGATCCTGCACGACCTCATCCGGCGGCTGCGCAAGCAGGGTACGTCGATCATCTACATCAGCCATCGTTTCGACGAGCTCTACGCCGTCTGCGATCGGGTGACCGTCCTGCGCGATGGCAGGCTCGTGGGAACGCGATCGCTGGCGGGCCTCGAGCGACTGGACCTCGTCTGCCTCATGCTCGGCAAGTCGCGCGAGCAGGTGCAGAAGGGAACGACCGGCTTTGCCGGACATGCGAACGCTCCTGCGGAGGCAGGGTCGAAGCAGGGTGCGCCGCTGCTTGTCGCGAAATCACTCGCGCACGGAGCACGCCTGCGCGACGTGTCGCTCACGGTGGGCAAGGGCGAGATCGTGGGCCTCGCGGGGCTGTTGGGCTCGGGTCGCACCGAGACGGCTCGCGCGATCTTCGGGGCCGATCCGGCCGACGACGGCGCCATCACCTTCGACGGACGTGCCTTCGCGCCCTCCACCCCGCACGACGCCATCGCTGCCGGCATCGGATTCGTCTCCGAAGATCGAAAGGCCGAGGGGATCATTCCCGAGCTGTCGGTGCGCGAGAACATTACGCTCGCCATCCTGCCGGCGCTCACTCGATATGGTGTGGTGTCGCGCGAACGGCAGACGGAGATGGTCGAGCGGTACATGCAGCGGCTCGGCATACGGGCGAGCAGCGCCGACCAGCCCATTCGCGAACTCTCGGGTGGCAACCAGCAGAAGGTGTTGATCGCCCGCTCGCTGAGCATGAAGCCGAAGCTGTTGATCCTCGACGAGCCGACGCGCGGTATCGACATCGGTGCCAAGGGGGAAATCCAGTCGCTGGTGAACGAGCTCGCCGCCGAGGGACTCGGTGTGCTGACCATCTCATCCGAGATCGAGGAGCTCGTGGAGGGCAGCACGCGGGTCGTCGTCCTGCGCGACGGGGTCAGCGTCACCGAGCTGACGGGCACGGACGTTACGGAAGCGGCGATCGTCCACGCGCTGGCCGGCCACGAGTGATCCGCGCGACGCCTGCCCTGCAGCGCTACGCCGCCCTCGGCGCGCTGATCGCGCTGGTGGTCTTCAATGCGCTCTTCACGCCGCACTTCGCCACCGCGGGCAACCTGTGGAATGTGCTGCTTCAGGTTGCTCCGGTGGTGCTCACGGCCGTCGGGATGACGTTCGTGATCGCGACGCGTGGAGTGGATCTCTCGGTCGGGTCAACGATGGCGGTGGCGGCTGCGATCGTGGCGGTGCTGATCGATCGCGGGATGGTCGTTGCGGTGATCGCGGCACTGGTTGGCGCAACACTCGTTGGTGCGTTGAATGGCAGCCTGATCGCGCTACTGCGGGTGCAGCCGATCGTCATCACTTTGGCGACCCTGATCGCGGGGCGCGGGCTGGCGCAGATCATCAGTCGTGACGGGGAGCTCGTCACGGTGAGTGATCCCGGGCTTCTCGAGATCGGTCGCGGTCACATCGGCGTGATCCCACTGCCCGTCGTGATCGCGGCGACGGCGGCCGTCGTCGCCATGCTGGTGTTCAAGCTCACGCCTTTCGGCCGATACGTCCTCGCGGTGGGAGGCAATCCCGCCGCGGCGCGGTTGGCCGGCGTCCCGGTGCGTGCGACCATCGTGAAGGTGTATATCGCCAGCGCCTTTCTCGCCGCGATCGCAGGCGTGATCGTCGCCGCGCGGCTCGGCGCCAGTGATGCCGCGAAGATCGGGCAGAACATGGAGCTCGATGCCATCGCCGCGGTGGTCGTGGGTGGTACGGCGCTGTCGGGCGGGCGAGCCACGATCGCCGGTACGCTGATCGGCGCGCTCATCATGCAGGTGATCGCCACGAGCTTCAACATGCTCCTCGTGCCGTATGCGCTCTCGTTGGCACT
>JBBQFW010000072.1:0-14985 GCA_038322445.1 Gemmatimonadales bacterium | reverse complement strand
GCCCTGGAGATATTCGACCGACTGTGGATTCTTGAGCTTCGCCAGGCGTCGCACGACTTGCGCGATTCGTGCCGCCTGCTCCTGGATGATGCGCAGCTGCTCCGCCTGCTCTTCGCTGAGGCCCTGGTCCATCATCATCAGCTCCGCGTGGCCAAGCAGTGCCGAGAGTGGATTGTTGATTTCGTGCTCGAGAGCGATCGTCGTTTCTCCAATGCCGGCCAGCCAGCGCGAACGCGCGAGCTCGTCTTCCGCCGCGCGGCGCGCGGCATCCTGTGCAATGCGCTGCTCGGCAATCTCGAGCCGAGCGCGCAGGTTTTCCGGTGAGGTCGGCTTGGTCATGTAGTCATCGGCACCCGCGTCGAGGACCCTGGCCAGGTCTTCGCGACCGTCGCGCGCGGTGACGATCAGGACGAACGCGGTGCGCCGCGCCTCATGCGCACGGATCCGGCGACACACTTCCAGTCCGTCCACCTCGGGCATGTTGATGTCGAGCACCACGAGCGGGAATGGCTCGGCCTGAAACGCCTCCCACGCCTTGGCGCCGTCGTCGGTGACCCGGACTTCGTGGTCGAGGTCAGCGAGCACCGCGGCGAGCAGGGTGCGAGCGATTACGTCGTCGTCAGCGAAGAGTACGCGCATCAGGTGGGCGCAGGGAGGTGCGTCACGGAAGGGAGCCGGTGCGAATCCGGAGAACGACAGGTCCGTTCGTCGCCAGCCGTTCCCGCCATGCGACCGCAATACGATGCCCGCTGACCGCGACCAGCGGCTGCGTAGCCGAGCTGTTGTCATCCGAAACCGGCAACACACGGTGCTCGAAAATGTGCCCCATGGTCGAGGAGAGCGCGAGCCCGATGCGCGGCGTGCGACTGCCCGGGTCCTCGAATGCGACCGCGACCTCGTCGCCGCTTGCGGCAACCGACGTTGCGCCGAGCCGCTCACCGTACAGGATCGGAACGGGCGCGTGAAAGGTGACGCCACCGTCCATCGAGTGGGCGAAGAAGAGCCCTGGGCCTTCCGTCGCCTGCATGGCGTAGGTGACATGCACGTATCCGCTCGCCGCATCTGCGGCGATGCTCGGCGGCATCCGTGTGCATCCCGACGCGCCGTGGTCGGTGGAGTCGACCGATGCGGGTTTGCCCCACGTGCGACCGGAGTCGGTGGAGACCGCGGACAGCAGGAGGGCGGTGCTGTCGGTGCGCGGCGACCACCACACCGCAAAGAGCTTTCCCGCGGATGCGGCCAGGCGCACCGACCGGGGGCATGCCGCCACGGGAAGGACGATGCGCGACGCCAGCATGGCGAGGGTATCCGTCGTCATTGCGCCCGTGGCCAGGATTGCGACGGACGAGCCTGCCGGTTGCACCGAGCGCGTTTGCTCCCACACGACCGGCGAGTTGCCGCCGCACGCGAGCGATGCGGCGGCGATGAGGATGACGGTGCGACTCGCGTGACGACGTGGCATCCATGAGAATAGTCGAGAGGATTAGGTTTCGGTGACCCGCTCACCCGCACCCGCCCGCAACCGCTCATGTCCGCACTCGACAGCTCGGCGCCGCTCAGCGGCTTCTCCGGCACCCGCCGCGTTCCGCCCCCGGTCAACGAGCCCGTTAAGAGCTACGCACCGGGGTCCCCGGAAAAGGCAGCGCTCAAGACACGTCTGGCGGAGATGGCCAAGGAGCGCGTGGACATCCCGATCATCGTCGGCGGCAAGGAGATCAGGACGGGCGACCTATCGCAGAGCGTGATGCCACACGATCACGCCCATGTGCTCGCGGACTGGCACCGCGCCACGCCGGATGTCGTGAACCAGGCGATCGCGGCGGCCAAGCGCGCCGAGTCGGACTGGGCGAATTGGTCCTGGGAAGATCGGGCGGCAGTCTTCCTGCGCGCCGCCGAACTTCTCACGACCACGTGGCGACAGACGGTGAATGCGTCCACGATGCTCGGCCAGTCGAAGACCGCGTTCCAGGCGGAGATCGATTCCGCGTGTGAGCTGATCGACTTCTGGCGCTTCAATCCCGCCTACGCGCAGGAACTCTACGCCGAGCAGCCGCTGAGCCATGGCGGCATGTGGAACCAGCTCGACTATCGTGCGCTCGAGGGTTTCGTCTACGCCGTAACGCCGTTCAACTTCACGTCCATCGCCGGTAACCTGCCGACGGCGCCTGCGCTGATGGGAAACACCGTGGTGTGGAAGCCCGCGGGGACGGCGATGTTGTCCGGCTACTACATCATGAAGCTGCTCGAGGCGGCGGGGCTTCCGCCGGGCGTCATCAACTTCGTGCCGGGCGACGCGGTGACCATCTCCGACATCGCGCTGTCGCACCGGGACCTGGCCGGTGTGCACTTCACGGGCAGTACGCGCGTATTCAACGCGATGTGGCAGACGATCGGATCGAGCATGACCACGTACCGGAGCTATCCGCGCGTCGTCGGCGAGACAGGCGGCAAGGACTTCATCGTCGCGCACAGCTCGGCCGATGCGGCGGCGCTCTCCGTCGCCATCGTGCGGGGTGGATTCGAATATCAGGGACAGAAGTGCTCGGCGGCCAGCCGCATCTACGTGCCGCGCTCGCTGTGGCCCGAGGTGAAGGCGCGCTGCGTCGCGATGATCGAGGAAATCAAGGTCGGTGACATCACGGACTTCCGGAACTTCATGGGCGCGGTGATCGACGAGAAGGCGTTCACCAAGATCTCGGACTACATCGCCGATGCGCGGAAGAACGCGACGATCGTGGCGGGGGGCAAGGTGGACGGCAAGGACGGGTACTTCGTGCATCCCACGCTCATCGAGACGAAGGATCCGTCGTACCGCTCGATGTGCGAGGAGATCTTCGGCCCGGTGGTGACGGTGCATGTCTACGATGACGCAAAGTGGGAGGACACGTTGCGGATCGTGGACTCGACGTCGCCGTATGCGCTGACCGGCGCCGTGTTCGCGAACGATCGTCACGCCGTGCGGCAGGCGATGCTGGTGCTGCGGAACGCGGCGGGCAACTTCTACGTCAACGACAAGCCGACGGGCGCGGTGGTGGGACAGCAGCCGTTCGGTGGCGCGCGCGGGTCGGGCACGAACGACAAGGCCGGCTCGAAGCTGAACCTCGTGCGGTGGGTCAGCGCGCGGAGTGTGAAGGAGACGTTCTCGCCGCCCACGGACTACCGCTATCCGTTCATGGACGAGAAGTAGGCGTTTGGCTACTTGGTCCAGAAGAAGACCGCGCCGCAGTTGCCGACCTTGTAGCCGACCGGCGCGGTGGCGACCGAATGCACCTCGATGCCGCGGAGGTTGTTCGGCGACACGGACCGAACATCCTCGGTGTTGACGCGCATGCCGTCGAGATAGATGTCCATTGGACAGATGGTTGGCGCGCCGGCGATGGTCGCGGTGCCGTGCGTCGACACGAGCATCTCGGTACCCGCCCCACGAGGCGTGGCGAGCTTCACGCCGGGAACGCGGCGGAAGATGTCCGTTGTCACCACCGCGTGCATCTCGGCAATCTGCTCCTCGCTCACGAACGTGCCGGCCGACTGCGATGCACGCTTCTCGAACTCCCGGCCCGTGTAGCGAAGGCGCGTGTTCGTGCGCTTGGCGATCACCCGCATGGAGTCGAGGACGATCGCCGCGTTCTCCATCCTGATCGTCACGTGGGTCTCCCCGCTCGTGGGCTCGACGCGCAACATCTGTGGATAGAAGCCCAGTGCAATCACCCGAAGGCCCTGCGTGCCGGGTGAGATGTCGGCGACGTGAAACTCGCCGCGCTCGTTCGTGGTCGCGCTCCGCGTTCCACCCATCAGCATGATCTGCGCAGCCGCAATCGGGCGATCGTTGAGGGCCATGACCTTGCCTGAGAGCGAAAATCCAGACGGTGGCGTCGCGCCTGACTCAACGGCCGACGCGCCTTCGCGCGTGATCCGCCCCATCTGGAAGTCGCGGACGAGGACGCCAGAACCGCTGATGCGCTCCTCGAGGATGCCGGACTGGACGTCCGAATCGCCCTGCGCCTGTACGAAGAGCGACCGCTGAATCGGCAGCCCGCAGGCACGATAGACGCCATTGGTGTCGGTCCGCACGCTCGAGTCGAGCTGCCGCGACAACACGCTGACGGTCGCCGAGTCGAACTCGAAGTCGGTCCACGAGAACACGACGAGCGCATTCGACGCTGGCCGACCGCCCGCATGACGCACGGAGCCCGTGATGACGCCGAGCACAGCATCGCGTACCGAGGAGCAGAGCACCCGCCGGAGCGAGGCGCCAGATGGAATCGCGAGGAAGGCGTTAGCGGTTTGCGATTCGGCGACGTCGACGGCCACCATGGGAGCGCCAATGCCCGTCGAATCGATGATGGGATGATCGACCGACAGTTCGTAGGCGCCCGCGCGCAGATTTCCGAGCACGAAGTGGCCGCGGACGTCGGTTTGTGCGGCGTGGAAGATCGTGTCGCGCGGCCCGCGCGAGGCCGTGGCCACCACGACGGCCCCGACGAGCGGACCACCACGGAGGCTGTCAGCGATGGTGCCTTCGATCCTGCCGCCGTTCGCCTGTGCGTGGGCAACGGAGATACAGAGCGGAGAAATGAGGGCGCATCGCGCAGCCAAACTGAGGAACGCCTGCAGCATGGCCCCAAATTACGAATGGTCCGCCACAAGTCCAGATTGCATTGACGGGCTCAGCGAGTGCCGCGCCGTGGACCCGGCCACCATCTTTGGCAGTATGCCCAGCTATCGTTTCGTCACAGCGGACGTGTTCACGGACCGCCCCTTCGGCGGCAATCAGCTCGCCGTGTTTCCGGATGCGCGCGGGATTCCCGAAGCGCGGCTTCAGGACGTCACCCGCGAATTCAATTTTTCCGAAACGACCTTCGTCTATCCGCCGGACGATCCGAAGCACACCCGGCGCGTGCGTATCTTCACGCCCGGTGCGGAACTCCCGTTCGCGGGACATCCCACCGTGGGGACGGCGCATGTGCTCGCGGCAATCGGTGAGATCCCGCTCGTGGGGGAGACGACTGACATCGTATTCGAGGAGGGCGTCGGCCCCATGCGCGTGTCGATCCGAAGTGAGAGGGGTCAACCTGTGTTCGCGCAATTCACGACGGCCGAGCTGCCATCCGTCGCGGCAGCGGCACCCGACCGGGCGACGTTGGCCGCCGTCCTCGGCCTCGACCTCCATGACCTGCTCGGCGACGGATGGGACCCGCAGGTGCTGTCGTGCGGCGTGCCCTACACCTTTGTGGCGGTGCGCGATCCGGCGGCGGTGGCCAGGGCGCGGTTCAGGATGGACCGGTGGGAGCTGAGCATGCGGGGTGCCACGGGAAGCGAGATCTTCATCTTCGCCGCTGGCGGTGAATTACCCGGTTCGCATATCCACGCTCGCATGTTTGCGCCCGCGCTGAACGTTCCGGAGGATCCGGCGACGGGAAGCGCGGCAGCGGCGCTGGCGGGGTATCTCGTGCGGCGCGACGCCAGGAGCGATGGGTTGTTCGCGTGGCGGGTCGAGCAGGGCTTCGAAATGGGGCGCCCGAGCATCATGGAACTCGAAGCGGATGTGCGTGGAGGGGCGCCAACGGCGGTACGCGTCGGAGGTGCGACAGTACTCATGACCGAGGGACGCATGGAGATTTCCTGATGTCGCCGCGGTCGCTTCAGGCGCTCTTGCGACGCGCTCCCTGAATGGCACCGCCGGCGCCGATGACGCATCCAAGGACCACCAACGCAACACCACCGTATGCCAGGTAGCGCGCGTGATCGGCGGCCGTTAGCGCCGATTCGCTGCGGGGTCCGGGATGTCGGTAGGAGAGCTTGCTGATCTCCTGCAGCCGGACGCTGGCGGCGTACCCCATGCCGATTCCAGTGAGGATGAACAGCAGGCATGCAAGGTCGAGCAACCGCGCCTGGCGCGTGACGGTAGGCATGAACTCGAATATGCCCCACTTCCCATCGATTTCACACGGGTTGCCCGCTGAGGCTCACGTCGCGAGCTTGCGAAGACCCGATCTCCTTCCGACACCGTGACCTACCGCATTCTCGTCACCGACGAAATCGACCCCGACGGCGTGGCCCTCCTGACGGCCGAGCCGTCGTTCATTGTCGACGAGGTCCCGACGCTGCCACCCGGCGAACTGCTGGAGCGCATCGGCGACTACGATGCCTTCGTGGGGCGCAGCGCCACGCGTATCACGAAGGAGCTGCTGCAGCGTGCGACCAAGCTGCGCGTCGTGGGCCGCGCCGGCGTCGGCGTGGACAACATCGCCATCGACGCGGCCACAGCGCTCGGCGTCGCCGTCATCAATGCACCAGCAGGGAACACCGTCGCGGTGGCGGAGCTCTTCTTCGGCGCCGTGATCGGGCTGATTCGGCACCTGCCCCACGCGGCGACGTCCATGCGCGACGGCAAGTGGGACCGCTCCCTGCTGCTCGGCACGGAGCTCAAGGGCAAGACGCTCGTCATCGTGGGCGTGGGGCGGATCGGCGGGGAGATTGCCACGCGTGCGCTCGCGTTCGGCATGGACGTGGCCGGCTATGATCCCTATGTGGGCGACGATCGCTTTCGCTCGCTGAAGGTCCGCCGGCTGGCGACGCTCGAGAGCGCACTCGACGAAGCGGATATCGTCACCGTGCACACGCCGCTCACCGAGGAGACGGACGGCATGATCGGCCGTCGCGAGCTTGCACGCTTGAAGAGTGGCGCGATCGCGGTGAACATGGCGCGGGGCGGCATCATCGAGGAAGCGGCGCTCGTGCACGCCCTCGAGAGTGGACAACTGCGCGGTGCGATCGTCGACGCCTTCACCAAGGAGCCGCTGGCCGCTGACGCACCGATCCGTTCGACGCCCAATACGCTGCTCACCCCGCACATCGGCGCCTCGAGTGCAGAGGCACAGCGCAACGTGGCCGTGGATGCGTGCGCCGCCGTGCGCGACGCGCTCCTTCACAACGAACTCTCGCGCTCCATCAACGTGGCCGGTGCCGGATCGGGTGACTGGCGTGAGCTCCAGAGCGCGATGCATGTGACACGTCGGGCCGCCGCCCTGGCGCGCGCGATTCTCGCGGATCGCGGCGTGCGCACGGTGCAGCGGTTGTCGCTGCGGTGCGGTTCGGAGCTAGCCGGCGCGTCCGCGATCCTGCTCGCCGCCGCCGCCGCGGGAGTTCTCGAGGGCGTCATCGATGTCGAGCGACTGAACCTCATCAACGCACGCTCGATGGCCGAGGCGCGCGGAATGGAGCTGTCCTGTTCGGAGTCGTCATCGCTCGGCGCCCACGGCATGCAGGTGAGCCTCAGTGGCGGCATGCAGGAGATTGCCGTCGCCGGCGTGGCGCCCGAAGGATCGCCCGCGCGTCTGACGCGCATTGGCGGCTTCCACGTCGATGTAGCGCCACGGGATACGCTGGTGATCCTCACCAACCACGACGTCCCCGGCGTCATCGGGCGGGTGGGTACGCTGCTGGGCGACGCGGGCGTGAACATCGCCGAGTATCATCAGGCGCGCCTGGCTCAAGGAGGAGAAGCGCTCGCGGCCATCAGCGTAGACGGCATCGTGGCAGCGGGCGTGCGTGAGGCACTCCTCAAGCTGCCGGATATCACGTCGGCTACCGTCGTTCATTTCAAGTAGACGAATGGAAGAATCGTACTCGGCACTTCGTACCTCGGTACCATGAATGGCATATGAGTCACGGGGAACAGTGGATGGAACGTCGGTACTCTCGAATTGCATCTGACCAACGGAAAACGGTGGATAGCCCTCGCGCAGTCGAGCGACCAGGCGGCATGACGACCAAGTGCGCACCGTGACGCTGGCGGACACTTCGCTCGACGCGTCCAGTCATGTCCCCCCGATCTCGCGGGATGAGGGCGTCCGTCAGGCGTACGCGACGGATGCGTCCGGACTCGTGCTCGTGCCCGATGGCGTCGCGCGGCCGACAAGTGCCGATGAGATCGCGGCGCTGCTTGCCGAAGCGTCCGGGACCGGCATGCCGGTCACGGCGGCGGGCGGGCAGACCAGTACAACGGCCGCATCGATCAGTGACCGAGGCGTGATCCTGTCGCTCCGTGCGATGGCGCGGATCATCGACATCGATCCCGTCGCGTGTGTCGCGCGCGTGGAGCCGGGCGTGCTGGTTGGCGATCTCAAGCGGGCCTGTGCCGGACACGACCTGTTGTTCGCGCCGGATCCGACCAGTGAAGAGGAATGCACGATTGGCGGGGCGATCGCCTGCAATGCCTCGGGTGCGCGATCGTTTCGCTATGGCGCCACTCGGCCGCATGTCCGCGCCGTTCGCGTGGCGCTTGCTGACGGCTCCATTGTGGAGCTGCGGCGCACTGCGCTCGAGAAGAACACTGTCGGGTACGCGCTCGCCCACGACCCGGTGGACTGGTTTGTCGGAAGCGAGGGGACGCTCGGTGTCGTCGTCGAGGCGGAAGTCGCGTTGCTGCCCCTGCCCGAGCAGGTCGTTGGGCTCGCGATTCCCTTTGCCACGGAGGCGGACGCCCTGCAGTTCGTCGTGGCAGCACGAGAGAGCCGGAACGTGTCCCCGCGGTGCCTCGAGTTCTTCGACGTGCTCGCACTGGAGATAGCGCGCGCCGCCGAGGAGTCCGCGGGATGGGCGCCGGCGGCGCGGGCGTTCGTGTATGTCGAGGAAGTGCCGCCGCCGGGCAGCGACCCCGCACTGGACGAATGGTTGTCGCTCGCTGAGGCAAGCTCGGCGATCGTGGATGACGTGCGGGTGTACGAGGGCGAGACCGCGCTCCGCGAGGCGCGCCGCGTACGACATGCCGTGCCCGCACACATGAACGAGCGCGGCGCGGCGCGCCGCGCGCATGGCGGACGCAAGGTGTCCACCGACTGGGCGGTTCCCTACCGGCATCTCGCGGGCGCGATCGCGCGTGCGCGCGCACTCGCGGAGGAGGCGGGCGTGGCGCAGGCCGTGACCTACGGCCATGCCGGCAACGGCCATCCGCACCAGAACTTCATTGCACATGACGCCAACGAGCTCGCGCGCATTGACCGTGTCGTCGAAGCCACCTTGCGCGAGGTGATCGCGTTGGGCGGCACCGTGGCCGCCGAGCACGGCATCGGCAAGATCAAGCGGAAGTGGCTGCCGCTGCAGATGTCACCGCTGCAGGTGCGCGCCATGCACGCGATCAAGCGGGAACTCGATCCAGCGGGCATCCTCGCGCCAGGCAACGTGCTCTGATGGACGGCTTTGCGAGCGTGATCCTCGACGTCGATTCGACGCTCTGCCGCATCGAGGGCATCGATTGGCTCGCGGCGCGGCGGGGACCGGATGTGGAGCGAGAGGTCACGCTGCTGACCGACCGCGCGATGCGCGGCGAGATTCCGCTCGACGCGGTGTACGGGGGCCGTCTTGCGCTCGTTCGGCCAGGACTCGGCGATATCGTGGCGCTGACCAGCGCGTATGTCGCGTCCCTGGCGCGCGATGCGAAACGCGCCATCGGACAGCTGCAGGACGAAGGCCGGCGCGTGGTGCTCATCAGTGGTGGCCTGCGCGAGGCGATTCTCCCGGTGGCGTCGCTCGTCGGGATTCCGAGCCGGGATGTGCACGCCGTCTCGGTGATGTTCGATGCGAACGATGGCTACGCTGGCTTCGAAAGCGATTCGCCACTCGCCACCGCGGAGGGCAAGCGAACGGTCGCGCAACGGCTGGGACTTCCGCGCCCCCTGCTTGCCGTTGGTGACGGGGCCACCGACCTCGCTCAGCGTCCCGCCGTGGACGCATTCGCCGCCTACACCGGATTCGTTCGTCGTGACGCGGTCGTGGCTGGCGCCGACTTCGTCGTCGAGTCCTTCGATCAACTCCTGGAGCTCGTGCTCGCATGACATCGTTACTCACCAACGGCACCTTCTTCTTCCCCGGGCCTACCGAGGTACGCGAAGAGGTGATGCGTGCGATGATGCAGCCGATGATTGCGCATCGCGGCGCGGCGTTCGAGGACATGTATGCGCGCATCCAGCGCTCACTCCAGCACATATTCGGCACCAGCCGGCCGGTGTATGTCAGCAGCTCGTCGGCGACCGGCCTCATGGAGGCGGGCGTGCGGTGCGCGCCGGCAGGACGCGTGCTCTCGATCGTGAATGGCGCGTTTTCAGCAAGGTTCGCCGGCATCGTCAAGGCATGCGATCGCGAATCAGACATCCTCGACGTGGTGTGGGGCGATGTGGTCGACCTGAACATTCTGGCGGAGCGCCTGCGCGCCACGCGGTATTCGGCCGTCACCGTCGTCCATTCCGAGACATCCACGGGTGCGCTCACGGATGTGCGCGCGGTCACACGCCTGGCGCACGACCACGACGCCGTGTGCCTCGTGGACTCGGTCACCGGCATCGGCGCCGCCGAGTTGTACTTCGACGCGTGGGAGCTCGACTATGCCTTGACGGGCTCACAGAAGGCGCTCGCCCTCCCGCCCGGACTCGCCTTCGCGACGGCGACGCCGTCCTTCATCGAGAACGCCGCCAGGCAGCGGAGCCGAGGCCTGTACTTCGACCTCGTGGAGTTCGATGCGTATGCGCTGAAAAACCAGACGCCGAACACACCAGCCATCTCGCTGCTCTTTGCCGGTGACGTACAGCTGGCGGCGATCGCGGCCGAGACCATGACGGTGCGCTGGGCGCGTCACGCCGAGATGGCCGCGCAAACGTACGCCTGGGTCGATGCGCTCTCGGCGCAGCATGGCGAGGGGATCCGTGTGCTCGCGAAGGCGGGGCATCGGTCGCCGTCGGTCACGAGTGTCACGTTGCCGGTCGGCGTGAAGTCGTCTGACGTCCTTCGTGCGGTTGCCGCGCGCGGCTTCACGATCGGCAGCGGATACGGCAAGAACAAGGACACGAGCATCCGTATCGGCCACATGGGGGACCACACCCCAACTGGCCTCGCGAAGTGCCTCGCGGCGTGTGATGAGGCATTCGATTCGGTCCTCCAGTCGGCCTGATGCAGCGAGCCGACGACCAGAGGGTGCAGCGCGCGTGAGCGCGATCGGGCTCGATCCGCGGTAGCCCGCTCGTCGTCAGTCGGATTCCGCCGGGATGCTGCCATGAATGGTGGCGTAGTCGCCCGAGCGGCGTGTCAGGCCGGTCCAGAGACGAACGCGGTTACGTCCCGCGCGCTTTGCTTCGTACAACGCGTCGTCAGCGCGTGACCAGAGCAACTGTCCGTAGTCGGCAGCGCCGCGCATCGACGACACCGCGACGCCGACGCTCGTTGTAATGCGCACTTCGTGCGACATCGTGCCGATCGCGAAGTGATGTGCCGCGATGCGTTCGCACAGCCGACCCGCGAACAGGTGAGCGCCTTCCGCACCGGTATCGGCGAGGAGGACCGCGAACTCCTCGCCGCCGACGCGCGCCACGACATCGCCCGCGCGCGCGGACGTCATGAGCAGGTTGCCGACGGCACGGAGCACCGCGTCGCCCGCAATGTGCCCGAAATTGTCGTTGACGGCCTTGAAGTGGTCGAGGTCGACGGCGAGCAAGGCGAACTCGGTGCCGGCGCGTCCCGCGCGGCTGAGCTCGCGCGTGAGGGCGTTGTCGAATCCGCGACGATTGAGGCATGCGGTGAGCGGATCGGTGAGCACCATGTTGGCCAGTTGCGCGCGGACGGCATTGTACGCGAGGCCCACGCGGGTGATCGCGTCCGGACGGCCGTCCGAGCCCGCGTCATACTCCCGCGAGAAATCGCCGACCTCCGCCATCTCGAAGAGGGAGACGATATTGCGCAGCCGACGGCGCACGTCGCTCGCCTGGATCACGAACAGGGCGGTGGCGGCGACGCACATCGCCAGCGTAAACACTTCTTCCGCGACCTCCACGCGCAGCCCCCGCTCGACGGCCGAGGCAATCAGGAGCAGGTAGCCAAGGGTCCCGAGCTGCACCATGCGCCACGCGTACGCGCGCCCGTGGTAGTAGTTCGCCACGTGGACAACGACGATCGTGCCGAGCAGGGTGCGTTCATAATGGTCCGGCGTCGTGGTGAGGACCGTGAGCGTGAAGACGAGCGAGAGATCGAGGACCAGCGATGTGTTGACCAGCATGGGCGAGGCGCGGCAAGCGTGCCGCGCATACTTCCTTATCGCCGCCACCGCGGTCACGTACGCCAGCACGGCGGCGACCACCGCGCCAAGCGTACGATCGATCCCTGCGCCGGTGACCACACGGTGCAGCAGACCGAGTTGCAGGACGGCAAAGGCAACGGCAACGCTCATCCGCGTGCCCGCCTGCGCGATCAGGACTGCCGCCGCCTGCGAATCGCGTCGTAGCCTTTGGTCGAGCGGGGAGTATTGAGTGCCACCTCTCGCCGAAGCGGGCACAATTACCGAACCGCCGGCGTCGTCGCCTTTAGTGTTCATAATATGAGCATAGGCCACAACCGTGCCACTTGTGGCTTCGCCCTAACTCCATGTGCGACTTAAATTTACGCCACTATCGCTCCCTCAGCATCCGTTTGTCCTCTCGCGGAGCGCACGAATCGCGTCAAATTGCGATTTCGTCCAATGTGCGCTCCATCACCTTCTGCACGTTGGGTACCGCGAAAACTCAGTCGCCCGCGACGGCCATGGACGAATTGGCCGATACCTGTGGAAGGCTCGCAGAGGGACGACGTTCCCCGACCTGCTGGCGCCACATGGCGTAATACAATCCTTTCCGAACGAGGAGCTCGTCGTGACGTCCCTCCTCGACCACTCGGCCGCGCTCGAGCACGAAGATGCGGTCCGCGTGCAACACGGTGCTCAGGCGGTGCGCGATCAACACCGTGATGACGTCAGCGCCCTGCGCTACGTCGCGCATGGTGCGGCTGATCTCTTCCTCGGTGAGTGAATCGAGCGAGCTGGTGGCTTCGTCGAACACGAGTAGCTGTGGCTCGCGCAGCAGCGCCCGGGCGATGGACAGCCGCTGCTTCTCGCCTCCGGAGATCTTCATGCCGCCCTCGCCGATCACGGTGTCGAGACCCTGATCGGCACGAGTGAGCATCGAGTTCGCCGCCGCCCTGCGAAGGACGTCGAGGCATTGATCGTCGGTTGCGTCGGGACGAACGAACAACAGGTTCTCGCGGATCGTGCCGCTGAAGAGCTGCGCGTCCTGCGTCACGAAGCCGATGCGTTCGCGGAACTTGTCGAGGTCCACGCGCTCGCTCGATACGCCGTTGTACAGGATCTGCCCATGGCTGGGCCGGTACAGGCCGACGAGCAGCTTCACGAGCGTGGTCTTGCCGGCGCCGGATGGGCCGACGAAGGCGATCGTATCCCCGCGCTCTACCTGGAATGACACGTCAGCCAGGGCCGGCTGCGCGGCGGTGGCGTGCGTGAAGCTGACCCCCTGGAACGACAGCGCCTTCAGGTCGTCCACGCCGATGGGGTCGACCGGCTTGGGGTCGATCGGAATGCGGAAGATGGCGTCGAAGTTCTCGAGTGATGCCTCCGTCTCCCGAAAGGTGTTGATGACGTTCCCCAGCTCCTGCATCGGGCCGAAGATGAAGAAACTGTAGATCATCAGCGAGAAGTACTGGCCCACCGTCATCTGGTGCTGGAAGATGAGGTAGAGCATCAGGAACAGGATGCAGGTGCGGATGAAGTTCACCGCCGTGCCCTGAATGAAGCTGATCGAGCGGATATACCGGACCTTCTTCAGCTCGAGCTGGAGGATCTTGTCCGTCGTGGCGTTGAGGCGGAGCTCCTCCTGCTTCGCGAGGCCGAGGCTCTTCACGAGCTCGATGTTGCGCAGTGATTCCGTGGTGGCACCGGCGAGCGCGGTCGTCTCCTTCACGATGGTGCGCTGGATCGTCTTCACGCGCTTGCTCAGCGTGGAGCTGATGAACGCGAGCACCGGCACGGTGAGCAGGAAGGCGGGCGCGATGGACCAGTGGATTCTCCAGGAGTACACCATCACGAACACGACGCCGACGAGCGTCGTGTAGACGAAGTTCACGAACTGGTTGATGAACTTCTCCGTATCGGACCGCACCTTCTGGAGCTTGCCGAGCGTCTCGCCGCTTCGCTGGTCCTCGAAGGTCTGGAAGGGGAGCGCGAGCGAGTGCCGGATGCCGTCCGAGTAGAGATCGGCACCCACGCGCTGCACGACGACGTTGACGAAGTAATCCTGGAAGTTCTTCGCCACCCGGCTCACGAAGGCCACCCCAACTGCCATGCCGAGCAGGATCAGCACGCCGTGAATGAAGGCATCGCGCGCGAACTGGTCCCGCTGGCTCGCATAGTCATCGACGATGTGCCGAAGAATGAGCGGATCGAGCAGCGAGAACACCTGGTTGATCGTCGCCAGCACGAGGGCGAGGATGACGAGCCGCCAGTACGGCCGGAGGTAGCGGACGAGGGTCTGCATATGGGGACAGTAACTCCCTCAGGACGCGTTCGGTTCGGGCCGCCCGGTCATGACGCCCTCGAATAGCCCTCCGGGATCCGCCACGGCATCTCCGTGAAGGGGGCGTGGCGCACACCGGCGTCCGAGGAGGCTGCCGCGGAGGCCGCCGCACCTCCCAGCAACTCGATCTCGATCACGAGCCACATGATCAGGTAGGGCACCGTTGGCACGCCGATGATCGCCAGCGCAATGAGCACGCTTCGCTCGACCGTGATGCGAGCACCGACGTACCAGATGGCACATCCGGTTGCCGCGATGACGAAGGATTGCCGCTCGGCCTGGTGGTTGAAGAGCGTCACGAAAATGAGGAGGGAACAGAGCAGCCCCGTGCGAAAGGCTGGAGAAGATGGACATGTCCGATGACGGGTGGGCGTCGGCGGGGGGTGCACTCGTCAAGAGCGCGGGCGGCCAGTATGCGTCCGCGCGCATCCGCGCGCCAGTTTGCCGTTATGGCTTCGTTGGTGCGGCAGCGCGCCAGACCGTCTCGTCGCCGAAGCTGACGCGAATCACGTGACCGCCGGTCGTCTGCATCCCGAAGCGCGTGGTGATGGTGGGCACCGGGCGGGCCGGCACTCCGCGCGAGGCGGGCGGCGAGATGGAC
>JBBQFW010000071.1:0-15044 GCA_038322445.1 Gemmatimonadales bacterium | reverse complement strand
TCGAACCCGTCTCTGCACCGTGAAAGGGTGCCGTCCTAACCGATAGACGAACGAGCCCTGCTTCCACATAGCGGTAACGGGATTCGAACCCGTGTTCCAGCCTTGAGAGGGCCGTGTCCTAGTCCCCTAGACGATACCGCCGTTAAAAACCCCGTCAAACAGTCGGACTGTAGACAGGACCGCACCTGCAACCGCATCCCTGAGCGTAGAGGCCAGCACTCCTGCAGACCCAAGACGCCAGTTCCCAACTACTGTCCGACAGTCAGACTATCACTTTCAGCAGGCCCGCAGGGACTCGAACCCTGAACCGCCGGTTTTGGAGACCGGTGCTCTACCAATTGAGCTACGGACCTAAACCGGTACGCGTCCCATCCGGCGTGGCACCGGATGCCCTGCCTTCTGCCGAACGAGGGGTGGCTAACGGGAATTGAACCCGCAACCCCCGGTGCCACAGACCGGTGCTCTAACCAATTGAGCTATAGCCACCGTAGTCCCGCCAACCCGCGCGGGAGACTCCACGACCAATGCCGCAGAGAGCTTGGATTGTAACCAGCCGAACAGCGCTTATCAACTGCCGTGCGCGGCTCCCTCTCGCCAGTCTCGCCTACTTCGCCCGCTCGATGTACTCGCCCGTCCCCGGATTGACGCGGATCTTGTCACCCGTGGCCACGAACTCGGGCACATTGACCGTCACGCCGTTCTCCAGCTTCGCCGGCTTGCTCGACGCCGTCTTCGTCGCCGTCTTCATCACGGGATTCGTCTCGACGATCGTCAGCGTCATCGAATTCGGCAGGCGCACGCCGATCGGCGCCCCATCGTAGAACTCGGCCTGGATCTTCATGCCCGGCTGCATCCACGGCGCATTGTCGCCGAGTGCCTCTTCATCCATCTCGATCTGGTCGTAGTTCGAGGAGTTCATGAAGTGGTACGTGCCGCCCGCGTCGTACATGTACTCGAGCTCGTGCGTCTCCATGAACGCCGGCTCGATGGAGTCGGCGGCACGAAAGCGATGATCGAAGCTGTTGCCGTTCTTGAGGCTCTTCAGCTTGGCCTGCACCATCGCCCGCAGGTTGCCTGGCGTGTGATGGCGGAACTCAACGACGCGCACGGGCTCGCCTTCGAAGACGATGACCATGCCGCGGCGGATCTGGGTGGCGGGAACTGCCATGTGAACTCCAGCAGATTAATGACGCAAACCGGGACAGCCGCTCAATTTAGATAGACGTGCGGTGGTCGGCAACTGCGAACGGCACGTCCAGCTTCACCCCGTTCGTCATTCCCGCGAAAGCGGGAATCCACCTCCACAACCCCAAAATGGATTCCCGCCTTCGCGGGAATGGCAAATTCAGGATGGCGACGAGCGCAACAACGTGACCCACCAACCGCCCTGCCCGACGCGCGGGCAGGGCGGCCCTACATTGCCTTGCTCCTGAGCATCGGCTCGAGCGCCTTCCACACCGTCGAGGTGACCAGCCGCTCTCCCGCATCGTTGGGATGCACGCCGTCGCCCTGATTGAGGTCGGCGCGCCCGGCCACGCCGTCGAGGAGGAAGGGCATGAGCGCCACGCCATGCTCCCTGGCGAGCGCGGGGAACATCGCGTGAAACGCCGCCGTATAGTCCCTGCCCAGGTTGGGCATCGCTTCCATCTGCACCAGGAGCACCTTCGCGGCCGGACGGTCCCGCTTGATGCGGGCGAGCACCTGCGCGATTGTCGCCTGCGTCCCGGCCACGGGCTGTCCGCGCAGGCCGTCATTCGCTCCGGTTTCCACGACGATCACGGAGGCGGGTTCCTGCAACACCCAGTCGAGGCGCCGGAGCAGCCCAGCCGAGGTTTCTCCGCTTACGCCGGCATTCACAGTCTGGTACGGGAGTGCGCTCGCGTCGATCTTCCTCTGTATCTGCTGCGGGAAGGCACTGTCGGGATCGAGTCCGAGGCCGGCCGTGAGCGAGGTACCAAGAAACAGGACGGTCTGGCGGGTACCATTCGCGGTGGCCTGATTGGACACGGCCGGTTTCATCCCCGTGCCAGTGGTGATTGCGCCAGCCGTATCGCGCGCCACCGCCGCACCCGGCTTTTCGCCACCGCACGCCAGCAGCACTGCACACGCCGCCACGCACGCCACTGTCTCTCGAATCGAAATCATGCTCGAAGCCCGCGATTTGACGAAGGAATACCAGAGTGGCGAACGCCGCCTGTCCGTGTTACGCGACGTCAGTTTTACCGTTCCCGATGGCGCATTCGTCGCCATCGTCGGCCCATCCGGTAGCGGGAAAACTACACTACTCGGCCTCCTCGCCGGGCTCGACGTCCCGTCCCGGGGCACGGTCGTGCTCGACGGAGCCGACATGTCCCGCATGAGCGAGGACCAGCGCGCAAAGCTGCGCGGCGCGAAAGTGGGGTTCGTCTTTCAGAGCTTCCAGCTCATTCCCACCCTCACCGCACTCGAGAACGTCCAGGTGCCCCTGGAACTGCGCGGCGACGACGGCGCGCCGGCCCGCTCGCGCGAGCTCCTCACCCGCGTCGGACTCGGCGATCGCGCCCACCACTTTCCGAATCAGCTCTCGGGCGGTGAGCAGCAGCGCGTCGCCATCGCGCGCGCGTTCAGCAACGCGCCTCGCCTCCTTTTCGCCGACGAGCCCACGGGCAATCTCGACAGCGACACGGGCGCGCACATCGTCGAGTTACTCGAGAACCTGAACCGCGAGTCGGGGACGACGATCATCCTCGTCACGCACGACCTCGCCCTCGCGCATCGTGCGCAACGGATCATCCGGCTCGCTGACGGCGTGGTCGTGAGCGACACGATGGTCAGCCCCGCGGCGGCGGCCTCCTGATGCGCGGGTCGCAGTTGTTGGCGCTCGCGTGGCGCGAAAGCCGCACCGCGCGCCGGCGGCTGCTGCTCTACATGTCGTCGATCTCGCTCGGGGTCGGCGCGCTGGTCGCGATCGATTCCTTCGCCAGCAACACGCAGCGCTCCGTCCGCGAGCAGGCCCGCGCGCTGCTCGGTGGCGACATCGCGCTCACCTCGCGCACGCCGTACACGAAGCCGGTGGCCTCGGCCCTCGATTCCCTGCGCAAGGAAGGCGTCGGCGTCGCGGACGTCACGAGCTTCACGTCGATGGCGCTCGTGCAGCGCACGGGCCTGACGCGCCTCTCGCAGATCGACGCCGTGACGTCGGGCTACCCGTTCTACGGCGAGATCATCACCAATCCCGCCGGCGCGTGGGCGCGCATCCAGGACGGACGCGTCGCGATCGTGGATCCCTCGCTTCTCATCGCGCTGAATGCGCAGATCGGGGATACGCTCGCGCTGGGCTTCGCGCGGTTCGTGATCGTGGGCACGCTCGTCAGCGTTCCCGGCGATGTCGGCGTGAGCACCACGATCGGGCCCCGCGTCTACATCCCGGCGAAATACCTCGACGAGACGTCGCTGCTCATGTTCGGCAGTCGCTCGGAGCACAAGACGCTGCTCAAGCTCACCGCCGCGCTGCCACCGTCGTCGTTCGTCTTCCGTTTCAAGACTCGCCTCGAGAAGGACCAGGTGCGCTACCGCACCGCGGCCGAGACGGAGTTCAACCTCACGCAGGCGATCGACCAGCTGCGCGATTTCCTGAGCATCATCGGCCTGGTCGCGCTGCTGCTCGGCGGGATCGGCGTGGCGAGTGGCGTGAACGCGTTCGTCATGCGGAAGATCGACACCGTGGCCATCCTGCGGTGCCTCGGCGCCACGAGCCGTCAGGTCCTCGCGATCTACCTGCTTCAGGCGGTGGCGATGGGGTTCCTCGGCGCGGCGTTCGGTGCGCTCCTCGGCATTGGGCTGCAGCTTGCCCTGCCCCACGTGCTCGCGGACTTTCTGCCAGTCGACGTGAAGGTCACCATCGAGCCGATTGCGTTGCTCACGGGGATGCTCGTAGGCGTGTGGGTCGCGCTGGTGTTCGCACTGAAGCCGCTCATCTCGCTGCGCAACGTGAGCCCGCTGCAGACGCTGCGTCGTGAATCGGACTCCGCGGCACTACGGGGCGCCACATTCGATCCGCTGCGCGTGCTGGTCGCACTCGTGATCGTACTGAGTGTCGCGGCGCTCGGTGTCGCACGCGCCGAGAATCCCATGCAGGGCCTGGCGTTCTCCGGTGCGATTGCGGGCGCTGTTGCCCTGCTCTATGGCGCGGCGGCATTGCTCAGTGCCAGTGCCCGGAAACTAGTGCGGCCATCATGGCCGTTCGTGCTGCGCCAGGGAGTGGCGAGCCTGTATCGCCCGGGCAACCAGACGCGGTCCGTGGTCCTGGCGCTCGGATTCGGGGTGTTCCTGATGAGCACCGTGTATCAGGTACAGGACAACCTGCTCCGCACCGTGTCGGTGAAGCTCGATGCATCGAAGTCGAACGTGCTGTTCTTCGACGTGCAGGACGACCAGGGCGCGCCACTCGATTCGATGATCCGGGCGCAGGGCTACACGATTGCCCAGCGGACGCCGATCGTGCCCATGAAGATCGTGGCCATCAATTCACTCTCCGGCGATCAACTGCTGAAGGACAGTCCGCCGCCCGCGCCAGGCGCCCCGACGAATGCGGCCGGCGCTGGTGGTCCACCGGGCCGCGGCGGCGGCGAGGGACGCGAGCGATGGGTGCTGCGTCGGGAGTTCCGGTCCACGTATCGGGACTCGCTGATGCCTTCGGAGAAAGTATCCGCGGGATCTTTCCCGAAGGGTGGTACGCCGACCGATCAGCTTCCGGTCGTTTCTCTCGATGCGGACGTTGCCAAGTCACTGAAGGTCGGCATCCACGACACCATCACGTGGGACGTACAGGGCGTACGCGTGAAGACGCGTGTCACGAGCCTTCGCGACGTGAACTGGACGCGCTTCGAGCCAAACTTCTTTGCGGTCTTCGAGAGTCGTGCCCTGAGCAAGGCACCGAAACAGTTCGTCATCCTCGCCGACGTGCGCGGCACGGGCGCTGTGGCTCGCCTGCAGCGCGACGTCATCACGAAGTACCCCAACGTCGCGAGCCTCGACCTCACGCTGGTGCAGCAGACGATCGCGCGGGTGCTCGACAAGGTGTCCACCGCCATCCGCTTCATGGCGGCACTGAGCCTGGCGCTCGGCATCCCGGTGCTGTTCAGCGCCGTGAGCGCCACGCGTCGCGAACGACTGCGAGAGGGCGTGCTGCTCAAGGTCCTGGGCGCGACGCGTCGTCAGGTAGGCCGGGTGATGCTCGCCGAGTACCTGTTGCTCGGCGCGCTGGGAAGCCTGGCGGGCGTGGCGTTGAGCGTGGGCGGGGCGTGGGCCTTGATGCACTTCATGTTCAAGCTGCCCTTCGTGCCGGCGCTCGGTCCGGCGTTCCTCGTGGCCCTGCTGATGATCGTCGTCGCGGTGTCGATCGGGCTGCTGACCGGTCGCGAGGTGTTCAGGGAAACACCGATGGCAGCACTCCGCGAAGCGTAGCGGGCACTGCGAGGTTGTTTGCTACTGGCTGCTCATGACGGACGACAGACCCTCGCCCTGGCCGCTGACTCCGGCGGCGCAGGCGAGGAAGAGTCCGGTCGCGAACGCCAGGATGAGGCGCTGCACGGTTGGTGAGAATTTGCGCATGTAAGGAAAGCTGCGGCGGGAGACGTCTCGAGCGCGGAACACACTCCGCTGCTGATACCCGAAAGACGCACAATTGTCGCATTGCGTCACGCCGTTGAGAAGCAGAACGGCGGACGCAGAAATGCGCCCGCCGTGCTGTCCCGCAACCCTGCGTCGTCCGTACTAGATCGTACCAGCGCGACCAGCAGCAATCCACTTTTCCATGGCGCCGAGGAGCAGCGTCTCGTCAACGATCGGCTTCGTGATGTAGTCGTTGAAGCCCGCGGCAAGGTACTTCTCCCGATCGCCCGCCATCGCGTGCGCGGTGAGGGCAATGACCGGAAGGCGACGAAGCGTCTCGTCGGCGCGGATGCGGGCAAGAATTTCGTTCCCGTCCATGCCGGGAAGCGAGATGTCGAGTAGCACCAGGTCGGGCAGGTGGGCCGCAAGGCCCGCGAGCGCGTCCACGCCATTCTCATACTCCACGACCTCATAGAGCCCGTCGAGGATGGCCTGGAGCAGGAGCCGGTTGTCGGCGTTGTCTTCCACTACGGCAACGGTATTCATTGAGGGGTCTCCGCGTTCCGGCTCGTCTCGAGCCATTGCTGGATGCGAGGAAATTCGCGCGCGAGGTCCTGCACGATCGAGTCAACGCCATCCAGCGACCCGCCGTGCGCGAGGCGCTCCCCTGCCTCGCTCAGCCGCTGCATCTTCATCGCGCCCAACTGCGCCGAGCTGGACTTGAGCGAATGCAGGGCCATCTCGGTGGCGTTGGCGTCGTGGGCATCGAGCCCCGCGCGCGCCGCGGCGATACGCTCCGGCGCCGCCACGATGAACAGGGAAATCATCTCGCCCAACAGCTTGCCGCCGCCGAAGCGCTTCAGGCGGTCGAGGGCCGTGGCATCCGTCGACGGCAGCTCGTTGTCCCCGCCCGTGCTCTCTGTCGTGTCGGTCATGAAACTCCCGCTCGGCGAAGCGCAGCTTTCACGCGCGCGATGAATCGTGGTGGATCGATGGGCTTGCGAATGTAATCATCGGCGCCCGCGTCCATGATTTCCACTTCCGTGTCGTGTTCATCGGCGCCCGTGAGCACGATGACCGGAAGCATGGCCGTCTGCATCTTGCCGCGCAGTTCGCGCACGAGGACGTCACCCGACATGCCGGGCATGCGGAGATCCGTGATCACAAGCGCAAAATCCTCCCCGCTATCGATCAGGGCGAGCGCCTCGCGGCCGTCGCGCGCCTGCTTGACCCGGTAGCCGCCAGCCTCGAGGATCGCCGTGGCGAGATGCCGCAGGACCGGATCGTCGTCTGCGAAGAGGATGCATGGCGCTGGCGGCGGACCTGTCGAGCCATCCTCGGCGACCTCGCCGAGTACCCGCTCCACTTCCTCGAGCGTCGTTTCGCCCTTTCGCACGTGGTCGAGCACCACTTCGCGCAGTGGACGCATGCCCTGCGTGACGGCCATGCGCTGAAGCGCCAGCGCCGTGGCGCCCGCGACGATCTGCTCCATCATCAGCGAGCTGACGAGCGCAACCTCGACAATCGGGATGCGGCCCCGATAGCCGGTCTGGTTGCACTTCGCACAGCCGACCGCCCGATACGTGGGCGTCATGCCGAACTGCGATGCGAGCCGTTCCTCGAGCTCCTTCAACGGGCCGCTGATCTTCTCGGCGCAATCGGGGCACAGGCGACGAATGAGACGCTGCGCGACGGCGCCGCGAAGCACCGAGGCAATCGTCGCGCGGTCGAGCCCGAGGTCGCTCAGGCGCGACACCGCGCTCATGGCGTCATTCGTGTGGAGCGTCGCGAGAACGAGGTGGCCCGTGGCCGCGGCTTGCGCCGCGACTTCCGCAGTTTCCGCATCGCGTATCTCGCCGACGAAGATGACGTCGGGATCCTGCCGGAGGATCGAGCGCAGGGCCGACGCGAATGTCACGTTGCGCTTCGGCTCCACCTGGATCTGGGTGACGCCAGCAAGCTCGTACTCGATCGGGTCTTCCACCGTCATGACGTTCACTTCGCTCGTCGCGACGTCGGAGAGCGCGGCGTAGAGCGTCGTCGTCTTGCCAGATCCGGTCGGACCCGTGACGACGACGATGCCGTCGCGCTGCCCGATGAGCTGCCGGATGCGCTGCAGCTCGTAGTCCTGCAGGCCCACGTCGGCCAGGGTCTTCGCCATGTCCGGGCGAAGGATGCGGATGACGGCCTTTTCCGCATCGCGCGTGGGGACGGTGGAGATGCGCAGGTCGTACGACTTGTTCAGCACCTGGATGCGCGCGCGACCGTCCTGCGGCCGCATGCGATCGGCGATGTCGAGCTTCCCGAGCACCTTGATGCGCGAGACGATGCGATTGACCGCTGCCGATGGGAGCACCATGTGCTGGCGCATGACGCCGTCGATCCGGAAGCGGATGACGCCACCCTTCGTGCCGCCGGGCTCGATGTGGATGTCGCTGGCGCGCTGCACCACCGCGTCGCTGAGAACGAGGTTCGCGAGCTTCACCAGCGGGGCGGACTCGACGTCTGCCTGTTGAACCGCCTCCGGCTCCATATCCTCGACGACGCGCACGGCATCAGCCAGCGTGGAGTCGGCGGCGGCGAGCAGGTTCTCCACGATGCGATCGGCGGAATAGCTGCCCGTGAGCTGATTGCTGATCGTGCTGGGGGCGGCGAGCTCGAAGACGATGCGCCGGCCGCTGGCGAAGCCGAGGTCGCGCTCCGCCTCGTAGTCCTGCGGGTCGCTCGAGGCAACGGTAAGTTCGCGGTCGCTTTCCCGGAGGGCGAAGACTCCATACTTCCGCGCCACCTTTTCGGGAACGAGTCGCGCCGCCTTCGGTTCAGTGCGCTCGAAATCGGCCAGGCGCACACGGAGCACAGGAGCAACGGCAGCCGCCAGCGCACCCTCGGGCATGCGGAGCTCACGCGCAAGCTGCTCCCAAGCGGAGTTCAGCGGCGTGTTCGAGGCAATGTCGGCGGTCTTCGCCCCGGGAATTCCCGCGCGGACGGCCGCATTGACCAGCCAGTGCATCACGTGTTCAAACGGACGAAAGTCGACCGGAAAGGTGGGAACGAGGAGAAGTTAATAGTGTCGGCATGAGCGCACATATCCAGCAGCACGCCCATTGCAAGTCGGGAGGTGACCCGACCGCCCAGCTGACGGGTCCCTGACTCTGGCGCGGGTCCGCTCCGGCTGAGTGATTGAGCACTCATGAAAGAAGACACATCCCGCACTCGGCGCGACATTCGCATCGCCGTCATCTTCGGCATGATCGCGGCCACGATCGAACTTGGCGTGCTGCTCTACTTTTTCCGCTAGCGGAGGTCCCGCATGCTCGCCCTCATCTTCCTGGCGGCGCAGCTTCGCGCCGCATCAGTCGGTGAACCGCTGCGCTACGATGGGGCGGCGCTTGCCAGGGACTCGGCGCGCGATCAGGGGCGCGCGCGGAGTGCGCAGGCATCGTTCGAGCGCAGTCGCCGGGCTCTCCTCCCCATTGGATCGAGTGGCGGCGGCCGGTGCGACGTGCGGCTGGGTCGTTACTGCTGGTGGTACGACGACGGCCAGCCAACGTTCCCGCCGGAGTCCGGCACGCTCACCCGGCGACGCAGCGACCTCGTGTCCGAGCTCGACGTCCTCGGTGCGCGGTATCCCGGCAGTGACTGGATCGCGGCGATGCGCGTGCACTACCGCATCGATGGGCACAACGCCGCGGGAGCGGACAGCGTCGCGCGAACGTGCCAGGCGTCAACCTGGTGGTGCGCCGCTCTGCTGGGGTACGCAGCGCATGCGCGCGCGGATGAAATGACCGCGGACTCGGCCTTTGCCGCGGCGATCACCCAGATGCCCACCGAGGCTGCCTGCGACTGGCGCAACATCAGGACCCTCCTGTCCGGCGATGATCGCGATGTCTACGAGCACCGCAGCTGCGAGGAGCGCGCGCCACTCGAACAGCGCTACTGGATGCTGAGTCGCCCGCAGTTGTCCACGCCGTACAACGAATGGAAGAACGAGTTCAACATGCGGCGCGTGCTCGTGTGGATCGGGGAGCGGGCGGCGACGCCGCACCTCATCGGCTGGGCGGATGATGCGGCCGAGCTGGTGCTGCGCTACGGGTGGCCAACCGCATGGAGCCGCGCAGCCTCCTCCGGGATGCTCGGGGAGGACGCCGGCATCGTCGGGCACGATCCGTCGCCGAGTTTTGCATTCGCCCCCGAGCGCTGGCTCGTCGACTCCCTTCGGCCGTTGTCGGACGACGCGTGGGACATGGTGTCGCATCGGGCCGCGTCGCGCTACGCTCCACCACGCGTGCGGCGTGTGGCGACGGCGGTGGCACAGGTCGCGCGCTTCCACCGCGGCGACAGCGTCCTCGTCGTCGCCGCCTATACCGCGAGCGACGACTCCCTCGCGGTACCCATCGGCGTCTTCGGCGTTGCAGCGGAGGATGGGACGATTGCGCAGTCGTCTCCGGATTCGGGGAAGGTCAGCCGCTCGCGCGTGCTCATGCGGAGTGCTCCCTACCTCGTCGGTGTCGACATCAGTGATACAGCGCGACATGTGCTCGCTCGGACGCGAATGATGCTGCCGGCGGCGGCAGACAGCGGCCGGCTTCGCCTGTCCGACCTGCTCGTGTATCGAGCGGGCGATGCGCCCGCCGAAAGCCTCGATTCCGCGCTGGTGCGCGCAGTGCCGGGCGACACCGTCACGCGTGATCGGCAGGTCGGATTTTTCTGGGAGACCTATGGCATCGTTGCGGACGGTGAGCCCATCGACCTGGCCTTGAGTGTGGAGCGCGTGGACCACAGCTGGATTCGCAGTACGCGGCAGCACCTGAAGCTCACGCCAGTCGACACGCCCATCCGCATTCGGTGGACGGACGCCCGCGCGTCCGCGAACAGTGCCGCAGGGCACGCCGTGGGTCTGGATCTCGGCAACCTCGACAGGGGTCGCTACCGCGTGACACTGACCCTCACGCCACTCGATGGACCGGCGGTGTCAACGAGTCGGGAGATATCACTGATCGATCGGTGATGCGCAGGGGTTCGGCGGAGCCGCAGGACAACCACCGCAGTCAGTGCGAACGCTGCACTGAGACCGGTGCCGGCACGGGTGACACATCCGCGTCGCCCCGAGGAATGACCGGCGATACGTGCGCCGGTGTGTGCCCGCGCGTGGCATAGGGCACATCGGCCGGTGCCTTGCCGTTCGGCCAATCCAGCGACTTGCCTGGAAGATCCGGGCGCGCGTGCGCGTTGATGTAGGTGGCGATGTCGTAGGCCTGCCGGTCGGTGAGCGTTCCCGGTTGGTCGAACGGCATGTTCCTGCGGATGAATGCCGCGGCGCGCCCCACGCGCGCCATCGAGGCGCCAATGCTGTACGAGCGCGCGCCCCACAGCGCGGGCGTCGCCTGAAGGCCGCCTCCATCCACGCCATGGCACCGGCTGCACGTGGACGCGTACATCGCGGCACCTCGCGTGCTGTCGCCGGTGAGCGGCGGCAGGTTGGGCTCTACCCTGCCGGCGCTTCCGCGCGAGATGAACGCCAGGTACGCCACGATATCGACCATCTCGGTGCTGCGCGGCGGCAGGGCACGACCCGCCAGGCTGCGCGTGAAGCAGTAGTTCACGCGATCCTCGATGAGCACCACCGCACCCGCGCGTTCCACGAAACGCGGATAGCGCATGTGCGCTCCGGTGAGTGGCGCCGCGTTGTCGCGAAGGCCACGATCGAGGTGACAGCTCGTGCAGCGGAGATTCGAGCCGGCGTACCCCGGCAATGAGTCCGGCGTGTGTTCGATCAACGCGAGCCCACGTCGAACTGATGCGCCGAGGGGACCATCGGGGTACTGGGGCGCGCCGGCGGTGGGCGGAAGGGCCGGCGCTTGCCGCTGGGCGGTGGCGGGAGCGCGCGGCGTCGCATCTGCGCAGCCGAGCGCGGCCAGAAGGAGTGCGGTGGAGGTCGCGAGTCGCATTTCACCAACATACCTTGTTTCCTTTCACGTGTTGATGCAGTATTTGGGGCCACGGCCGGATCCCCCGAACCGGCGCCCCTGCTCGTCCATCTGCCGCTTCGCCGGCCCCACCGCCGACCGCGCTGCACTACGCCGCTCGTTTGATCGCGTGCTCGACGATGAGCGCGTGCGTTTTCGCCATTCCGGCACGCGCGGACGACTGCGCAGTGATGGAATCGCGATCATCGCTCGCGGTGCTCAGTGGCGCGCATATCACCTCCGTCGAGATCGTGAGCGAGTCGCCGTCGCTTCCTGGCGCCGCGCACCTGCTGAACGTCCTGCACCCGGCGTCGCAGGAAGGCGTGATTCGGCGACAGTTGCTCTTCGCCGCGGGCGACTCCGTGGACACCCTGCGCGTGGGCGAAACGATGCGCCGCCTGCGCGCGCAACGGCTGTTCTCCGACGCCGTCATCCTCGCGCGCCGCTGTGATCCCAGCGGCGGCGTAGGTCTGCTCGTCAGGACGCGTGACTCGTGGACGCTCCGGCCCACGGCTCGCCTGCGGTCCGGCAACCAGCTCTCGGTCGGTATCGAGGACCGGAATTTCCTGGGCAGCGGACGCACCATCGCCCTCACGCGCGAGATGTCGCTTCGGGGCAATGGCGCCGCGGCGACATTCAACGATCCGTTTTTCCTCGGCACCAGCACCGTGGCGTCGCTTCGTGTCGCGAATCTCGCGGGCGCGCATGCATTCCGGCTCGGACTGCGCCAGCACGAGTACAGCGTGTTCGATCGCTGGCGGGTCGAGGGAGGCGTTGCGCGGCTCGCCTATGGCGACACGGTGGTCTCGGAGAAGGCATTGCACACCGTCAACGCGATGACGATGGTGGGGCGGCAGATCGCTGCCAGCGAGAACAGCGTGACGCACGCGCTGGCCGGCGTGGAGTTCGACAGCGCCGCAAGCATCTCGGCGACCATACATCGCAGGATTGCCGCGGGCATGCCGCACGTCCGCAGCTTTCTCGGCGTCGACCTCGGATTGCAGCGCCGGACGGCGCAGTTCGACAGTGCCAGCTGGATCGTGCCCGGGAATGGATTCCTCGACGTGCCGATGGGCTGGGAAGGCGACGCCGTCATTGCGGCGGGTGAGGAGCGCGGTGTGGGCGTTGCCACCTTCAAGTACGACCTCTGGACCGGTCGCGTGTGGATGCCGGAACGCGGCCGGATCCTCATGATCGACGGATGGGCGTCCGCATACCTGGGGAATGGTGTGGACCGCAACCAGATCACCCGCGCCTCGCTGATGTATCGCTCCGAGGCATGGCGCGGCATGTGGGGCCTTCGCCTCACGGCCGAGCAGCTCGCGGAGCTGGACCCCGACCGGCGCGGCCTCTCGTTGATGCCGCTCGCGGACTACACGGCTCCGCTGCTCGGTCCGCTCGCATCGCGCGGCGGTCGCTCTGTCGCCGCGTCGATGGACCGCGACCTGCGCGTCATGGCAGTGGGCGCGGCATCCGTGCTGAACGTCGGAGGCTTTTTCGCCAGTTCCTATCGGTGGGACGTGAGCGATCCAAAGGTCAAGCAACTCGCGGCGGGCGTCGTCGGGACGCGGCTGCGTATTCTCTCGGCGAACGGAACGGTGAGCAGCGTTCGCCTGGACATCGGATTCCCCGTGTTCCGGAGCGCGGTGCTTCCGTCGAGGCCCTACGTCGTGATCAGCTACGGCTCCCTCTTCGACGCCAGCCGCCAGCGCGACGGCCGGCGCGCCTACTAGGCCGCAGTGCTGGCGGCGTTCCACCCCGTGTGCGCTCGCCTCATCGCCCCGGCTGTCGTGGTTCGCCCGATGGCGTGGACACTCGTATGCAGGTATGCTCCGGTGTGCGCATTCACGAGAGCGCATCGGCCCGAACCGGCCGGACGGCACATCATGCGACGCTTTCCTTTGGAGTAGCGATGCAGGCAGATGCACCAGTGATCGCTCGCGAGACGACCTGCGCGAAGCCACTTCCCGTCAGCACGCGCGAGCTGCTCACCGGCGATGACCGGATACGCGTCGCCTTTCGCAGTCATGATTGGAGTGGCACGTCACTTGGCGACGAGAGCACGTGGTCGCCCGCTCTGCGGTCGAGCCTTCTCCACATTCTCTGGTCTGCCTTCCCGAACATGGTGTTGTGGGGCCCGGATCTCGTGCAGCTCTACAATGAACCATACCTCGACCTCGTTGGCGACGCGCCTGCGTCAGGACTCGGCGTCCCCGCTCGAGACGGGCGGGCGACCGAGTGGGAGTTGCATGCGCCGATCTACGCACGGGTACTGGCCGGCGAGACCGTCTCGCGCGAGAACGCGCCGTTCACGATAATGCGTGCCGGACGGAGCGAGGAGCTCTGCCTCACGCTGTCGTATGCCCCGATCTTTGACGAGGGCGCAACCGTGGGTGGCGTACTCGTGACTGTTTTCGAAGCCGAGGACGAATTGTTCGGCCGAGCGCTCCACTAGCGGCCGGGACTGTTGTGTTGCACTGTGGTATTGTCTCCTTCCGAGAACCGCCGTGCGAGCTGGAATGACCTCGCGAATCGTACTCGCTGCCGTGATCTTCGCCTCGATGAGCGGAGTCGCCGCGAGCCGCCTCAAACCTGCCGGGCGCGATGTCGCATATGACGAACGCCGGGTGGCCGCTCCGGTCGATGTCCAGCGATCGTTTCGGCATTTCAGTGACAGCGCCGGCGCGCGACTGCTCGATACGCTCTTCACGCTCGGCTACCATGGCGGCTACTCGTGGGACGAGAAGTCCGGCGCCGTCCGGGCGAACCTGATCGCCGAAACCGACAGCGGCTCCGTGGCGGACAGCGCGAGCGGCGTGTACGAAGGCATCATCTCGCTCGACCTGCATCACGATATCATCACCGACATTCCCGAGAGCATCTCGCTGCGATTCGCCCGCACGCGGAACGCACCGCAGTGGGTGCTCCTCACGACCGATGGCCTACCCGAGGATCCATCGGACGACCTCCCGGTCGAGTCGTTGCGCAAGCTGCCAGAGGAGCTGCACGAGGGAATCACGGCGTCGTTCTCACGGCGCGCAGACGCCTTTGCCTACTGGAAGGCGCTTGACGCGCAGGCGTCCGCGAAGGTGAAGGAGCGCGGCTGACGCTGGACTGACGCGGGTACGGACCCGCGACCACTGGCGCGGGTCATGCCCCGAGCGGTGGGGGGCGGCGCAGGAGTCTCCGACAGCCCCCGAACCCGCACGATCGTTGGCATCCGACAATCGATATACCCGCGGTGCGGCACCGAAGGACGACAGCGGATTCGTCCACGTGCGCGGCGCGCGTGAGCACAACCTGAAGAACGTCGACGTCGATATCCCACGCGATGCGCTCGTCGTCTTCACCGGAGTATCCGGCTCCGGCAAGTCGTCGCTGGCCTTCGGGACCCTCTACGCCGAGGCGCCGCGCCGCTACCTCGAGTCGGTGTCGCCGTATGCGCGGTGACTGTTCCACCAGGTGGCCGTCCCCGACGTGGACGAG
>JBBQFW010000070.1:0-15230 GCA_038322445.1 Gemmatimonadales bacterium | reverse complement strand
CGTGAGGAGCGCGTGAGGGAATGCACCTTCGGACTGACCGGCGGGTAGACGACCCCGGCGTCCCTGCCATAGCATCGACGAATACGCTCGGCGATGTAGTGGGAGATGCCCACGAACCGGTCGACACGCGCCGCACTGCGGCGATCGATGCGCCGCAACACGGGACCACCCATGCGCAACACCCCGCCGATGATGCTCGACGCTTCCGCATACGTGTCCTCGAGGTCGTACAGATAGCGCGGCGGTGAATAGCAGTAGCAGAGATGAGGCGTTGCCGGGCTCACCCGAACGGTCTTGGCGAACGCATGCGCACTGGAGATCACGAGGTCGTATCCCGATGTGTCGATCGAACGAAAGGCCGCGGGATAGAGCGGCAACAACCACCGGTGACGGGTGCGCGCGAACGGCAGTCGACCGAGCCATGTTTCCCTTGCCCGGCGCGTGGTCGCGTTGAGATCCTGCCGCCCTTCGCCCAGGATCCCGACGCGCAGGTCGGCGTTCGGAAAGAGGATCAACATTTCCGCCAATGTGCGCTCTGCCCCGCCCCATGCCACGATCCAATCATGGACGATCAACACACGCAGGTCGCTGAGCGCCCGAATCACTCCGTGCCCCAGTGCTTCATGACAACTTCCAGCGCCTCATCCCAGGCCGGAAGGGTGATCCCGAATTGCATTCGGGCACGGCTCGTATCCAGCCGTCCGTTGAGCGGACGCTGCGCCGGTGTCACGAATTCCGTTGACGGAATTGGGCGAAGTACCGTGCACCGCTGTTGCGCACACAGAGGGTCCAGCGCCAGCGCCCGACATGCGAAGTCGTACCAGGAGGCGTCCCCCGACGTGGCCACGTGCAGGATTCCGGAATCGTCGTCGTGCCACCCTCGTGCTGATGCGTTGTTCACCAACTGCACCACAGCCTCGGCGATGAGGACCGCGGGCGTGGGCGCGCCGACCTGATCGTCCACAACGCGGAGTTCTTCCCGCTCTCGTGCGAGCGTGAGGATGCGGCGGAGGAAATTACTGCCTCGCGCGTCGTAGATGCCGTGTGTCCGAATCACGATGTGCCGAGGATTCGCGGCCGCGATCCGGCGCTCTCCTTCGGCCTTGGACCGGCCATAGACGCTGAGCGGCCGCACGGTGTCGGACTCCCGATACCCAGCCACGCCTTCGCCGGCAAACACGTAGTTCGTCGAGAAATCGATCGTGAGTGCGCCGATGGCCGCGGCCTCAGCGGCAAGGATCTCCGGGGCACGGGCATTGACCGCCCAGCACGTGGCCTCGTCCTTCTCGGCGTCATCGACCTGGGTGTAGGCCGCGGTGTTGATCACGATCGATGGCGCGTAGCGACGTACTGTTTCGCGAATCCGGCTCTCGTCCCTCAGGTCGAGATCGGCGCGGGAGATCGCGACAACGGGACGTGTCGCGCTCAATAGCGCGGTGAGGTGCCGTCCGACCTGCCCCTTGGCGCCAATGAGCAGCACGGGGCGTTCACCCACACGCATCGCACCCGGCATCTAAGGAGTGAACGACGGCAATGCGGCTTCGTCAATCTCGCGCAGCCGAGGCGCGTCAGTGTCTTTCGCTGAGAGCTGCGGCTCCAGGGGCCACCGAATACTCAAGGCCTCATCCGACCACAGGAGCGAGCGTTCGCAATCTGGCCGGTAAGAGTCGGTGCACTTGTAGTGCACGACCGCGGCATCGGAAAGCGCCTGAAACCCGTGCGCGCAGCCGGGTGGAACGTAGAACTGCGCCCCCGTGAGGTGGTCGAGTTTGATCGCAACCCATTGCCCGAACGTTGGGGAACCGCGACGAATGTCGACGGCGACGTCGAGGATTTCTCCTTGCAGCACGCTGATCAGCTTGCCCTGCGCGTGTGGCGACTGGAAATGCAGTCCACGAACCACTCCCCTGGCGGAACGCGAAATGTTGTCCTGCACGAACTCCTCGGGCATTCCGGCCGCCGCATACCGTTCGAGGCTCCAGCTCTCGTAAAAGGTGCCACGATCGTCGGTGAACGCCGCCGGCTGGATGGACAACACCCCGGGAATCGCGTGCCTCTCGACCTTCATGAGCGCAGGTCCAGTCGCGTCTCCAGCAGCAGCGCGTTGAGGTAGCGGCCATAGCCGCTCTTCATGAGGGGCGCCGCGAGCCGAGCCAGGGCCTCGTCATCGATGAAGCCCATGCGCCAGGCAATCTCCTCGGGCGCCGCGATCTTGGTGCCCTGGCGAACCTCGATCGTGCGGATAAAGCTCGACGCTTCATGCAGCGAATCGTGCGTACCGGTGTCGAGCCACACGGAACCACGCCGTAATACCTCCAGCCGCAGTTGTCCCCGCCGGAGGTAGTCGAGATTCAGGTCCGTGATCTCGTACTCGCCGCGCGGCGAGGGCCGGAGCGACACCGCGATCGCGGGAGCCTGCGCGTCGTAGAAGTACAGCCCTGTGACGGCGTAGTTGGACTTCGGCGCCGTGGGCTTCTCCTCGAGTCCAATGACGCGACCATCGGAGGCAAATTCCGCGACGCCGTAGCGCTCCGGGTCGCTCACATGATATCCGAAGACCGTGGCGCCCTCCTCATTGCGGGCGGCCCGCTGGAGTTGCTCCGCGAGGCCGGTTCCGTAGAAGATGTTGTCACCAAGGACGAGTGCCGACGGGTTGCCTGCGATGAATTCCCGGCCGATAACGAGCGCCTGGGCCAAGCCATCGGGCGACGGCTGTACGGCGAACTGGAGGTTGATGCCCCACTGCGATCCGTCACCCAGCAACCGGCTGAACAACGGCAAATGCTCGGGTGTGGAGATGAGGAGGATATCCCGGATGCCCGCCAGCATCAGCGTCGTCAGCGGATAGTAGATCAGTGGCTTGTCGTAGATGGGAAGCAGCTGCTTGCTCACCACGAGCGTCACGGGATGCAGTCGCGTTCCCGAGCCGCCTGCGAGGATGATCCCGCGCCGGGTCACGTGCGGTGCGCCTCCGGCGCCAGTCCGAGGCGCTCACCAGCGTAGGCGCGAGCGCGAATGCGATCGAGCCAGTCGCCATGGTCCAGATACCAGCCGACCGTCTGTCGCAGTCCCTCCTCGAAGCTCACGGACGGACGCCATCCGAGTTCACTGGTGATACGGGACGCATCGATCGCATAGCGCGCATCGTGGCCGGGGCGATCCGTCACGTAGGTAATCAGCGACGTGCGTGCGCCAATCGAAGCATTCGGCGCAAGCTCGTCGAGCAACTCGCAGATCCTCTGCACGACATCGATGTTTCGCTGCTCGTTCTGCCCGCCGACATTGTAGGAACGTCCCGGCACGCCGTGCGTGAATGCGGCGAGCAGCGCCTCGGCGTGATCCTCCACGAACAGCCAGTCGCGCACGTTGGACCCGGTCCCGTACACGGGAATCGATTGCCCGAGCAGCGCACGCTGCGTGACGAGCGGAATGAGCTTCTCGGGAAACTGGAACGGTCCGTAGTTGTTCGACGAATTGGTGATGACAACCGGCAAGCCATAGGTGTGGAACCAGGCGCTTGCCAGATGGTCGGATGCCGCCTTGCTCGCCGCGTAGGGCGAACGGGGATCGTACGGCGATGTCTCGGTGAACTTGCCGGTTGCGCCCAGGGAGCCGTAGACCTCATCGGTGGACACGTGGACGAAACGGAACGCGCGCCGCGCCTGCTCGGAGAGACCGCGCCAATAGCCGAGCGCCTCCGAGAGCAGCGTGCAGGTTCCGACCACGTTGGTTTGCACGAACGCATCAGGGGCATCGACGGATCGATCCACGTGCGACTCGGCGGCCAGGTGGATGACACCATCCGGCTGATACCGTGCAAACAGCGCTCGCAGTGCGGACGCATCGCAGATGTCCACTTCTTCAAAGGCGTATCGAGCGTCTCGCGCGGCATCGCCCACCGCATCGAGATCCGCCGCGTAGGTGAGCTTGTCCACATTCACGACGGAATGTTCGGTCGCGCGGATGATGCGGCGAATGAGCGCCGACCCGATGAATCCGGCTCCTCCCGTGACGAGAATCCTCATGTGCGCGTAGCGCTCACGTGGAGGCGGCAAGTGGGAGCTTTGCCCCGATCGGGCGCCGGCCAGCAGACCGTGACCCATGCCCCGCGGCGCATCCGGTGGGCGGCACCGATGTACCGATGGATGTCGCTACGGGGTGTCTGAAGAAGGGGCATCGAGAGCAGGAAAAATAGAAGACAGGCAAAGACACGAGAAACGCGGAAATTTAACAGGGCATCCGAGCCTCGCACGGCGGCGTGTTGCCCGGCTTGCGGCGAGCTGTGACGTGCCACTCACCACCTGAGCGGTGGTCATATGCAGGATCCCCTACGCAGAGGGCTGAGCGTCACTGAGCGATGGGCACGCGAGGCACGTCGTTACCAGTGCGCGCTGAATTGAGTGGAGACTCGCACATTGAAGATGTTTGCACCCGACAAGTCGCGGTTCGTCTCGTACACCGCTGTTGCGCCAGCCGTAAAGTCGGCGAAATGACGAAACGTGGTTCGCCTGAAATCCAGGCTGTGCGTAACGTCGAACGGCGATTTCCCAGGCTGTCGCTCCTCGAATTGCTGCTGGATGCGCGACGCACGAGTGTACTGGACCGAGGCGCGCCCATTTGCGGTATAGGACTCGAAGTTGAGTGACTCGCCTCCCCCGCCTCGCAGGTCGGGCGCGCCGAGTATTTGTCCCCGCTCCGTGTGCCCTTCCAGGATAGGCGTGTGAATGTAAGGCACAGACTGCGGCCGAACCGGGTTCAGGTGCGAAAGTCGGTCGTTGAAGATTTCAGCGCTCAAGACGGACAGGGCGCCGCTCGGTCGCCTCCATCCCTTCTTGAAGCCGACTATGATGCCGACGTCATGATCGGGTTCCAGGATGACGTCGCGAAGGTCGTAGCCACTGTCCTCGCGCCCGTACTCTCCATAGACCTCTACACCCGAGGCTGGAAATACCCACCGAGCAAACAATGATGCGAGCTGATTGTCCGGCTCGTCGCCGGTGGTGGTTCCGAGGGCCTCCGCGCGACCCTTCTTGAGCAGCCCCTGGTACACGGGCCGCAATACCTTGCCCAGCGTCACCGACGAGTCAGCGAAATAATTATGAAACAATCGTCCGGCCCCGAGCTCCAGGCCCGGGAACTGCCGCGCGGTCACGACACCCACGATCCCGCTCAGGTAGCGACCTCGCCCCTGCACCGGCGGCGGAGAATAATCCGATTGGTCCAGTTTCCCCGCGATCACCCGCGTGTGCACAGCGATGCCGGCCAGTCCGAGCGGTCGAGCGGTGCCAAAGAAGAGATGGCGAAACCCAGCGGCATTGTTGCCCAGCAGGAATGGCTCAGCCGTGGACGGTCCCCACCCTTCATTCGCCGTCGAGAAGCCTCCCGTCAAACCAAAGCCGCTGAGTCGAGCCGTGCTCTGCCCAGGGTCGAAGCGTTGGTAGGGTGTGTCACCAAAGCGCTGGGGCTGATCGATGCCGCTTGTCCGCGCATCGGCGAAGGCGAGCGAGCCGCTGTTTCCATTCGCGGCGATCGGGAACTGGGCGTTCTGCGCGCGAAAGAGTATGGGCGCAACAATCAGCTCAGCCGGACCGTAGGCGAAACGCGCGCCGGCCGTGAAAGTGGAGGTCAAACCACGCCCCGCCCACACGGCCCCATCATTCGAACCGTACGGGACGCGAGAGTTGTAGACGAGTCCAGCTTCCGCGCCCGTCAGCGAAAACGCGGCGGCGTGATCCCGTACGGCGAATTTTCCTCCCCACGGGTTTGCTGTGGCGCTGGGCGCGAGCTTCCGCAACTCGTCCGAGCTGAACGCACGTACAGACCAGGGATACGATGGCACGATGCCCACGAGCTGTAGTACGCGGAGATACTCTTCGGGCGCAGAGCCCGCGGAAATCAGCCAATCCACGGACGAGTCGCGCTTGACCTGGGCGGCCGCGGGCCGGGAAAGAGCGAACACGGCGGCGAGAAGCAGGAGCGGCCTGACCAACGTTCGCGCGGCGCGACGAGACGCGCGCGGACAAGAAGTCGTACACGTGTCGTCCGCCCTCACCCAGGCCTTCATCGAATTACCATCGTGGCGCCGTGCTCACTGGTCCTGGAGTTCGTGCGAGGGATACTGGCCTGTCGTCGACCGAGAACGTATCCGGGCAAGCTAGCAAGCAGAGTGCGCGGTTACCATCACGTGCCGTCGCGCGCGCGACGTACACGCGCCCTCAACCCATTGCTGCTGGCGACCCATTAGCAGGCACGTGCACCGCGTATATTCCGCATCGCCATATGTCACTACTCAACAGTCTCGCGGCGCGGCGCTGCCGTTCGCACGTATCCTCGCGTGGCGCACTGACCACTCGCCGAAGAAAACGTGCCGCTGCGTGGATCGTTGCGGGGTTTGGGTTGATCAGCCACTCCGCGTCAGTTTCAGCGCAGGTCGTGCCGGGCAGCGGAGCCGCAATCGGCTCACCGGAGGCGGACGAACAGCGGGTGCGCCAGCTCACGGGCGAGACGCTCCGTGCCAGCACTGACAGCGCGAGGCGTTACCGCCTCGTTGCGCCACGCTTGCTCGTGCGGTGGAACACTGCCATTCCGTATGAAGGAAACGACGGCGCGCTCTGGGCGGGCAGAGGCCTGAGCGGCAGTGTCGTCGGGGGGGCGCTCGTGACGTATGAGCACGGCGGCATCAAGACAGAATTTGCGATCGTCCCGGAGCTGACCCACGCAGAGAATCTTCCGTTTCAGTTTCTCCTGAACCGCGCGTCCGGTCGATCGGCGTTCAGTTCAACGTTTCACATCGGCACGAGCTCAGCCGACATCCCCTCGCGCTTTGGCGATCAGCGGATCAACACCATAGGGCTGGGCCAAAGCGCCATCACGATGACCGCAGACCGCGTGGCCTTCGGAGCCTCCAGCGCCAATGAGTGGTGGGGGCCCGCCATCAGAAACACCCTGGTGCTTTCCAACAACGCTGCAGGCATCCCGCGTGTATTCGTGCGCTCTGCGCGCCCGCTTGCGAACCGGTTCGGAGAGACGGACATCCGGCTCATTGCGGGAGATCTCACTGAGTCGCCCTTTTTCGACCAGGACGTCCAGAACGATGCACGCTCGGTCAGCGGCATGCTGCTGACCTTTCGGCCGGCCGCCGACACTGCGTTGACCCTGGGCCTGTCGCGTCTGGTCGTGGCCCCACTGTCGAGCCGCAACGAATTGCCGTCGCACGCGCTGGACGTGCTGACCAGATGGGAGCCCGTTCGATCCCCGGATGACACGCTCCCCGATGGGCGCTCCACGCAACGGACCGATCAGATCTTTTCGCTCTTCGCGCGCTGGGTCTTTCCCGCAAGCGGTCTGGAGCTCTATGGCGAGTGGGCTCGGACCGAGCTTCCCCGTTCGCTCGGCGAGTTTGCGGAAGCTCCGCAGAGCACGCAGGCGTATACGTTCGGTGGACAATACGTAAAACCCGCCTTGGGCCGGGGGCGGGTGCGGCTTCAGGCTGAGGCGACAAACCTGGAGCAGACCATCGTATGGCCCGATCGCCCGACCCTGGACTACTACGCCGGACGGGCGACGACGCAGGGGCTCACGCAGCGCGGTCAGGTGCTTGGCGCCCAGATCGGGCCCGGTGCATCGAGTCAGTACCTGGCCGGGGACTGGCTCGCCGCGACGTGGAGCGCGGGCCTCTTCGTGAATCGCACGCGCAACGAAGAGGATGCGCTGTACCGGCAGTTCATTCCGATTTCCACCCGTCACGACGTGACGCTCGCAGCGGGGATCCGTGGCCGCAGGCGCACCGGCCATGCCTTCATCTCTGGCGAGCTGGTTTCATCACAACGCCTCAACTACCTCTTCCAGAGCAACTTCTACCAGGGGAATCCGAGGCTTGCGACTGATGTCTCGAACGTGAGCCTGACGATTCGGATCGATCCGCGATGAGACGGTCGCTCGTTCTACCATGCTTTGGCGGGACGAACTGGCACGGCGAGTTCACTAGCGCACTGAAATCCTGCTGTGATGCGCGCAATCAGTATGCGAGCGACGTCTCGCGCCTGGGTGCGTCAGGGCGCCGGAGCCCCCACGCCAATCGCGCCATAGAAACGCACGTTGTCGGAATCGAACGTGGGCAGCGTCACCAGTAGGCTCTCCGGCGCCGCTGCAAGTGGCGCGCGGTAGATCAAGCGGCCCTGCACCACACCGGAAGAGAGAGGTTGGAGGGGAAACGTAAACTTTCCATCCTTGTCCGACGCGGTGTTGAATACGCGGGCGGCGAGTTCGATTCCCGACAGGCGCTCGAAGGATACTGCGACTCCGGCTACCGGCGATCCCGTGGCCCGGTTGATGAACGCTGCTTCGTAGGCGAGCGAAGGCCCCACGGCCAATCGGATGATGCCGGTGGGCCCTCGATACAGGTAGGAAGAGCCAACACGAAGGTTCCTGATCACGCTGCTGTCGGTTGCCGATTGCTTCACGATCAGGTCACCGATGACGAATCCCAGCCTACTCGTGTACACATCGCCGTCATCGATCGTGAAGAGCGGCACTCGTCCGGCAAAATCCGTCGCTGACCGCACGACGCCACCCGGTGCACCCGAGCCGACAAGCTCGATCCCCCCCGTGCGGTGAAACTCCACGGCGGCACCGGCGAGCCGAGTGTCACGCGTTCCTCGCAGGAAAAGCTCGCCGGCGTTAGGAAAGTACAGCTTCGCGACCCAGCGATCGAGGAGGTTCGCGTCGCCACCGCGAGCAGACGTCGTGAGGCGAATGGCCGTTGCCGTATACGACACCCCTCCGGATGTCGTGACCGAAACGTCCACGTCGACGAACCCGCTTTCAGCGGGGGTGAACGCAACGCGCCAGTGGCCGCCATTCGCCGTGACGGTGGTCAGCGTCTCCGGCGTGACCGAGATGCCGCCCCGGCGGACCACCTGGACACGAACACCATCCTCACCCACGCCCGACACCGGATCAACGATCTGTCCGTCTGCCGCGAGATACAGATTGTCGCTCGGCTTTGAACAGCCGAGCACACCCGAGCAGGGATCACATGCCGAGAGTCCGGCACAGACGATCAGGCCGCACGTCAACGCCACACTGATTCTCCTGCGCAAACGCATGCTGCCCCGCTGTTCAGTCATGAGCCTGCGCGACGAATGTCCGTGGTGTTGGCGCACCGGTTACAACCTCCACCATGGCGCGATGGACGTCGTCGACGCCTGCGCGGCGTGACACCAGCCGGACGCGGCGACCATGTGGATGCCAGGATACATCGTCGGTGATGTCGGGCCACACGACGACCGCAGGAGTGCCGACAGCTGCCGCGACGTGTGCTGCGGCGGTGTCGACCGTGACGATGCAGGACGCCGTCCGAATCAGTTCCACGAACGTCTCCCAGTCGGGGCCATCGCAGAGATCCACGGAGTCATCACACCCGTCCGCCACCTGGCGAATCGCGCTGCGCTCCGCGTCGCCGCGCCCCGTCAGGAGCAACGCGCCGAACGACTCCCCCAGCGCAACTACCAATGCGCGCCACTTCTCCATCGGCCAGGTGGGATTGGCGCGCCCGGAGCCCATGTGCACGATAGTATAGCGATCGTCGCCCACTCCCGCCGCGGTGAGCAGCGCAGCCGCGCTGGCGGCGGCGTGGGGCATCGCCGGGAGATCGTATCGCATCGCGGTAGAGTGGGACAAGTCGCCAAGCACGGACGCAATCATTTCGGCATGGCGCTCAACCATATGCCGACCCGAGCGACCCCAATGGAACCGGTGCGTGTACAGCGGCGAACATCCGCCTGATACGAATCCTGCCCTCACGGGGATTCCCGCACGCCAGAGCGGAATCGCCATGTTGGGTGAGTATGCGTACAGGTCGAGCGCCACGTCGTAGGCGACATCGCGAATTTCGCGCAGCGCGCGTCGCTGCGTGTTTCGAAATTGCCGCAACTTTGCCACCACATTGACGCGGGCACGATTGCGCCGCCAGTGATCGACCGTGTGGATCGACTGGATGTCAGGATGGTCTTCCACGACCACGCGTGACCATGATGGAATCAGCAGCCCGATCTCGGCGTGAGGCAGGAGCTCACGCACTCGCCGAATCGACGCCGTGAGCACGACTGCATCTCCGAGATGTCCTCCGCTCGCCAGCAGAACGCGCTGCGGTCGCGCGACCGGCCCGCCGTTCGCGCGCGGCATGAGCGCCGACAGGACGATGTCCGCGATTCGGAGACTCCACCAGTGCAGCGGATTCTTCGCTGTATAGGGATGCCGGATTGGCGAGGTCGTCGGCGGCGCCATCACGATTGTCGCGCGATGCGCGCCGGTGTCCCACGGCCCGATTCGCCGTCCTCTTTCGACTTGCGCCGCAGGATCTCCGTAGTCGCGTCACGATATGCCTTCAGGACTGCGACCAAACGCCTTCCTTGAAGCCGCACGACCTTCGGCAGCAGGCACCGATAGAAGGAGTAGACGACGGCGACGGGCAAGCGCCAGGCGTGCTGTTTCTGCACCAGGAGCAACGCACTCTTCACGCTGAAGTAGTCGTGCAATGCACTCCCGTACTCGGCGCTGCCACCACCCTTGTGCCAGACATCCGCACTCATTTCCAGGGCGAGGCCGAAACCCGCGTGTCGAATGCGGATGCCCCAGTCAACATCTTCTCCATACATGAAGAAGCGCTCATCGAGCAAGCCGACGTTGCGGACGACATTCGCACGCACCAGCATGCAGCCACCGCTGATGTAATCGATTCGCTCCGGCTCGCGGCGAGGGGCGTCTGCCGCACCACCAGCGCCCCGCGGCTGCATCATGCCGTGCCACGGCGAGTACGTAGCGCCCGCCTCCTGGATGACAGCGGGGGCCGCGTGCTCGAGGAGAACACCGCCCACGGCGCCCAGACGCGGCTCATGCTCCAGGCGAGCGACCAGTCGCGCCAGCGTCGACGATGCGACAACGGTGTCGTTGTTCAGCAGCCAAATGTAGTCCGCCCCTCCCCCACGGAGCACCTGACGAATCGCGACGTTGTTGCCGCCCGCAAAGCCACGATTGCCGCCGGTCTGGATGAGCAGCAGGTCGGTGTGCGTGTCGCTTACGACAGCCTCGCTCTCCAGAAGATCTTTCGATGCTTCGCGGAACGTCAATGGCTGCCCCCCTCTGCGTGCGTCCAGCGCCCACTCGCGTATCCGCGCACACGAATCGTCGGTGGACGCGTTGTCACAGACGATCACGCCGAAGTTGGGGTAGTCCGACTCGAACACGCTGCGCAGGCATTCGGCCGTGTCGCGCCAGCCGTTCCAATTAAGAATGACCACCTCGGCGCGGGGCACAGCGGCCCCCTCGCGGCCGTTCATGCCTGCGCACCAGCGGCAAGCGGAGATGGATCCGCGCGCAACACTACCGGGCGCTCTACGCTCCGCGCGAGGCCGAACGAAAGTCCCCAGAGCACGAAAAGGGGTTCCATGACGAACGGGGTGAGCAGGCTGTTGACGAACACGCTGTGCACGCAGAGTGCCACGGTCCCCGCGGCAATACCGGTGGCGAGCGCCCGAAATTCCACCGATGCCGAAGAGCTGAGCCAGATGAACCGGCAGCGCCGCACAACGATCACGAGCATCGCGATATACACCGAGACGCCCACGAGACCGGTCAGCAGGGCGATGAAGAGCAGTCCGCCGTCCACGGAGTAGGTGCCGTTGCCGAGCCGGACATACCCATAGCTCTCCTGCACGAATGCGTAGGTATTGAATCCGATGCCAAGCACCGGGTGATCAGAGAAAATGCGAATCGCGCGAATCCATGACGCGACTCGCGTCAGCGCCGACGTATCGATGCGCAACTTGTTGTACGACGCGGCAAAGCGCAGCAGCCAGGGAGCACCAGCAAGTACGAGGATCGCGATGAAACCCATTACCCGGAGCAGCCGTTTGGACACGCCGCGTACGGAGAGGATGACCGTCGCTCCCACGAGCAGACCGAGCATGGAGCTGCGCGACAGCGTCGCGAGCAACGCCGCGAAAAGCAGCAGCGGCTTCCACGACGACAACCGCACCCCGGCGGCCAACTGCGCGAGCTGCACGAGGAACACGAGCATGATCATCGCGCCCGCCATGTTCGGCTCCAGCACCGTTGAGACAAGGCGATGCCCTTGTTCATCGAAGTCGATGACGACGCGCGAATCCGGATACACCACTTGCGCGAAGTGCGGAATGAATGCCGCCTGCACGAGGCCGAACGCGGCAAAGGCAAGGATCGTTGCCTCGAGGGTTCGCCACACCGGCAGGATGTCGTCGTCGCGCAACGCATTGATGATCACGACGTAAAATCCGAAATACACGAGCCAACGGGCGAGGTACGCGAGGCTGATGACGAGTTGCCATGGGGTGATGCCATAGCGTGGAATAGCGAGCAGCGCGGAGTACGCCCCGATGGACGCAAAGAGCAGTGCCAGCATGGTCACCCGGTCGATCACGAACGAGCGCGTGGTCACGCCGGCCACGGCGCCTAGCCCGAGAATCGCCAGCATGCAGAGGTCGTTCAGCAGCAGAGGCGCCTCGCGATCCCCCGTGGACAGCAACGGCACGCGCCCAAGGTTCGCGACGATCAACAGTGCGATCGCGATGCGAATCGCTCCAGGCAGGCGCAGGCGCCACGAGTTCCGCGTCGCCTGAATGGGGGCGGCCAACCGAAGGGTGCCGGCGGTCATTCGAATCCCTACGCGATGACGCCGTTCGGCGACTCGGCCAGCACGACTCCGGCGCATGGGACGTCGAGTCGCCTGAGGGTGTCGACGATCTCGCTGAGTGCCCGGCGGTCGACACGCGCGGCGGGCGCCACCAGCAAGACTGGTCGCGAGTGGCTCAATACGGCAGCAGTGGCTTCCGCGGAAATCCCCGACAACCGAACGACCACAAAGGATGCGTCCTCCTCAGCGCGAGTGATGACCGTTCGCGCGCTCATGCCCGCGACTGCCGCCGAGCCCTGCCCCGTGAGGTCGAGCACCGTGGCATTGCCGCCCCGGGCAAGCGCGGTCTCAGCGAGGCGTGTCGCCACCTGCTCCGTGGAGGTATCCGCTTCCACGGGGATCAGCAGCAGCGTGCGCTCGGCCTCCCGGCCCGTCATGAGGAGCGGAAATCCGGGCAGGTACCGGACTGCCGGGATACCCAACATCCGTTCGATTGCGCCCGGATCCTCGAGGTAACGCGTGTGAGACCCAGCAATGAGTGCGGCCACAAGCCCCAGCAACAGTCCGACGCCGAGTCCCAGCGCCGCAGTCAGTTTCGGCTCTGGAAACGCGGGCTCCTTCGGTGGCACCGCCCTGTCGAGCGGGCGGACGTCACCGCCTTCTGAAATCGCCGCAAGCCGGGCCTGCACGAGTTGTGATTGGAGAGCGAGGGATAGCTGGGTCAATCGCAGCAGTTCACGCGTCGCACGAGCCGCCTCCTGCGCGCTACCCGGGAATGCGACGAGCTGTGTCGTCACCTTCGCAATCTGATTCGTGAGCGCCAACCGTTGCTGGTGTAGCGCGCCTGCATAGGCTCGCGCCAGCGGTACCAGTTGGCCCTCGAGATTGGCAATACTCCGCGAGAGCGCTACGACCTCGTCATCGGTCTCGAGGCGGCGCTCGAGCAGTTTTGTGCGCGCGGTCTCCAACTCGGACGTCTGCCGAAGCAGGTCATTGATGCCAGGACTCTTCAGGAATGACGGGAATGCGACAAGCTGGCGTGCACTCATGTGCCCCGCGGCGACTTGCTCGAGCAGTTGATCGAGCGCTCCCTCCTCCACTTGCACGGAGCCCAGATTCTTCTGGAGGTCTGCGACCGTCTCGAGTTCCAGTTTCCCAATGACCTGGGGATCGATGAGACCGCTGCGTTCCTGAAACACGCGCAGTCGCATTTCGGCTGCGGCCTGTAAAGCCGCGGCGGAGTCGATCTGCACCACGAGGAATTCGGCGCGGCGAGCGTTCGCGCCGCGGTCGTCCGTCTTCCGCCGGGCCAGATAGTCGAGCATCACGGCGTTCGGTACCAGCGCGGCAGTCATCGAATCGCGAGCTCGGTAGGCCACGCGAACCACCTCGCCTCCGGCCTTCGCAACCGCCAGATTGCGCGACGTGCGGAGGAGCGCGTCTTCGCGGTCGTAAAGGCGCAACTCGAACGACTCCGGGAGCGCCTCCTGCAACACCAGCGAACCCACGTCCAGCTTTACCGCGCCACCCGGCGCGACATCGCCGGTAAAGCCGCTGCCTTCGTAGTGAACATGACCTGGCGCGTTGCGGTGAAATGCGACGTCCACGTGCCGAAAGCCGCCTGGAAGGCGCGCGCTTCGGACGAGGGCGGTCGCCGGCACCGACGGCGATCGCACCTCGACCTGAAGGAGAAGCGAATCCACGGCGGCGCCGACGACTGATCGACTCGAGAGAATCTGAAGGTCCGTCTCGATCGGCGCGCTGACTCCCGATGCTCCAAGCAGCGATGCCGCGCTTGACCCGGCATCCCCCAGGCGTGCCAGCACACCGCCACTCGCCTCGGGGGCGGCGCGGATGATGGCGCTGGCCGCTGCGTCAAAACGGCGCGGTCCCAGCGTGATCACGGCCAGCGCGACGAGCCCTCCGCCTACCGTTCCGCCGAGTATCCACCGCCAACCACGACGAAGCGATCGGGCAACGTCGGCAAGATCGATCGTGTCCGTTCCGGCGGCACCCGCGTTCATCGACGCAAGCTCACAATCAGGGAGGCCACGATGGTAAAGGCGCTGAGCGCCTGAAATGCATTGCGAGACAACCAGGAGCGCTTGCCAACGACGACCTGGTCGCCTGAATTCAGATCCGAGGCAAGGGTGAAATCGTCCTGCCAGTTCGCTACCCGGATGCGCTCGCCGCGTCGAATGATGTCAACGACGTCGTCCCGACCGTCCGGCGTAATGCCACCCGCCTTCGCGATCACGTCACGCAGGGTCGTCGCGACGTCGACGTAGTACACATTCGGCTTGAGGACTTCGCCGTTGACTGCCACGCGGCGGAGCACCACGAGTTCCACCGCCGGGCTCCGAAGAAATCGACCATATCGTGCTCGCACGGTGTCCGTGAGCTGGTTGATGGACAGCGGCGTGACGAGCACCGTGCCAATGCGCGCGAGCACGATCGTGCCGTCGGAGCTGACCATGACGCTGTCGGTCAGCTCCGGCTCGCGATATACCTTCACGAAGATCTTGTCCCCTGCCTGGACGGACGTGCGCGCGACACGCTG
>JBBQFW010000069.1:0-15340 GCA_038322445.1 Gemmatimonadales bacterium | reverse complement strand
CCCAAACGTCGAGCTTCGATTCGATCGTCGCGCCACCGTGCCGTCGAGCACGTCGAACAGCGCCGTGATGGAGAGAAACCAGCCGCCGGTCTTGATGTGGCCGGTGGCATAGATGATCCCGCCAACCACGGTGCAGACCGTACCAAAGACCGTGATCGTATTCGGGTGCACTCGCCGCGCCACCAACCAGTCTGCGACCGGGTCGATGAGCCGCAGATAGCCGTTTTTGACCAAGTCGGGCAGAAGCGTCATGCGGCTCCGAGGCGCGCAGCGGTCCCGCGGCCAACCGATCGTGCAGCGGTGACGAGTGGCAATGAACAGTACGAGCCGGAGCGTCTGCTCCAGCGCGGAAACTTAGGTGGCGTCATCACGTCCAGCAACAAGGACCGCGCTTCCCCCTGGGCGGCAAAGCGTCAGGGTACGCTCCATACGTAGAGCCCGGTCAGCGCGACGTCGCGGCTCTGGTACGTGCGTGAGCCATCCACCGTCACGGCCTTGAACACGACCTTCGCCCCGCTCGACACGCCCTGCACCGGGATCTTTTCCACGGTGTTCGCCGGTACCTGACGCAAGAACAGCTCGGTGCCGCCAGTCGGCGTGGCGTAGATATTCACGGCCTGGCTCAGGTTGTTCGTCACCTGAACGGACACGTCGCTCGTTGCGGCTGGCGCGGTCCGTACCTCGACGGCGCGGCCACCGCACGCCGTGGCGACGGCGAGACCGAGCGCAAGGCACGCGACTCGAATGGACGACATCATTGCACTACTCCTGGGTAGTCGGTCAGTCGCTCTGTCGAGCGTGGGAGATCCCTCGCCGCGCGGCGGCCAGGGAGCCTCGGGAGGTTACTCATAGAGCCGGAACCGCGCCACTCTGCGCCGCCATTCCGCGACGCGGGCGTCATCGCGTGCCACGGCGACGTCCGGATCTTCGCCGTTGCGAATGGCTTCGCGTATCGCGGGGCGGCCAAACCGCAGGTCGAACGTCAGGGCATTCACGACGAACGAGTCGCGCGCGCTCAGCGTCAACGCCCAGAGTATCGCGGCACCGGTGCGTCCGGTGACGAAGCGATCCCGGTCCGTCACGACCACACGCACACCAGGGACACTCCGGTTCGCGAACTTGGCGTCGCCCGGCGCGACCGGAGTGAAGTCGTGGCGCTCGAAGCGCACGCCGGGTAGCGCGCGCGCGTTCAGCAGGCGCGCGACGGAATCCGCGCGCATCCAGGGCGCACCGAACTGCTGGAACGCCAGCGGGGTTCCACGCCCGACGCTGACGTTCGTGCCCTCGAAGCCCACGAGCGACGGATACACGAGCGCACTCGTGAGGTCGGGAAGGTTCGGCGACGGGCGCACCCAGGGCAGCCCGGTCTCGTCGCTCCACTGCGAACGCCGCCAGCCCTGCACCGGCACCACGTGCAGGTCAGCGCCAATCTGCAACTCTGCGTTGAACATCAACGCGAGCTCACCCATCGTCATTCCGTGACGTAACGGTGTGGGATACAACGCGTACGGCCGTGCGGGGCGGCCAGGCGCATTCTCCTCGGGATTCGCGAGCGATGGATCGAGCAGCGGACCATCCACAGCCACGCCACCCAGGGGGTTTGGCCGGTCGAGCACGATGATCGGCAGGTGGCGCCGCGCGGCGGCGCGCATCGAATACAGCATCGAGCCCACATAGGTCCACGTGCGGGTCCCGATGTCCTGCAGGTCGACGACCAGCACCTCGACATCCCGGAGCGTACTGTCAGGCGGCGCAATGGCCGTGGAGGTGTACAGCGAATGCACCGGCAACCCACTGCGCGCGTCGGTCCCGCTGGCGAGATTTTCGCGATCCTCGGTGCCGCGGATGCCATGCTCCGGCGAGAACAGGGTCACGAGATGCACGCGCGCCCGGGTCGCCGCGGAGTCGCTCAGGCGCTCGATGTCCGAGACACCATGCTCATCGACGCCTGTCTGATTGGTCAGCAGCCCCACACGTTTCCCGCTCACCAGGCGAATGCTGTCGGTGAGCAGTACACTGATGCCGGGCCGTACGGCAGCACCGCGCACATCGGCCGGCTGCACGTTTCTCGCACATCCGAAGGCGAGCGTCACCACTCCCGCGACGGCGCCGCGTACCATCCACCTTCTCCGCCCGTTTCCATGCATCGTCATCTTCCTCGTGTCCTGCTGGTGTGCTGCATCCTGATCGCCAGTGCTTCGCCCTTCAGCGCCACAGCTCAGGCGCACGTGAAAGGTGTCCCGCGCGCTTCCATGGCGAAAGCGTTGCGCGATACGCTGCAGGGCATCCTCGATGCCGCCGTCGCTGACAGCGCATTTCCCGGCGCCGTTGCGGTCATCGGTTCGCGCACCGGACCATTCGTCTCCGTCACCGCAGGACTGCAGGACTGGGGATCGGACTACAAGACGACGATCTCGACCGTCTGGGATCTCGCGTCGCTCACGAAGGTCGTCGGGACGACGTCGGCCATGATGCAGCTCGTCGAGAGCGGAAAGATCGAACTCGACGCTCCCGTGCAGCGATACCTCCCGGAGTGGAAGGGCGTGAACAAGGAGAAGGTGACGATCCGTCACCTCCTCACGCACCAGAGTGGCCTCCCGGCGTTCAAGGAGTACTTCCGGCTGAACGTCTCGCCGGATTCCACGCTCGCGCTCTTCCTGTCCACGCCGCTCGACACGCTCCCCGGCGTGCGCATGATCTACAGCGACATCGGCGCGATTCTCCTCGGCAAGGTGATCGAGCGGGTGAGCGGGGAACCACTCGACCGCTACCTCGAGCGTCACGTCTTTGGCCCGCTCGGCATGCGCGACACGCACTACAAGCCGTCGAAGAACCTGCGATACCGCATGGCGCCCACGGAGATCGATCCCTGGCGCGGACGCAAGCTCCTCGGGGAGGTGCACGACGAGAACGCCTACGCGCTCGGCCAGGTGTCGGGTCATGCCGGCCTGTTCAGTACCGCGCGGGATCTCGCGAAGCTCGCGCAGGCGTACCTCAACGGCGGCGCCTTCAACCGGGCGCGCCTCGCGAAGCCGGAGACGATCACGCTGTTCACGACCGTCAATGATTCGACGTTCTCGAGTCGCGCGCTGGGATGGGATACCCCGAGCGGCAACAGTTCGGCCGGGCACTACATCGAGCGGCCGGCCTTTGGCCACACGGGATTCACCGGTACGTCCATCTGGATTGCGCCGCAGCACGACCTGTACGTTATCCTCCTCACCGCCCGGGTGAACCCGACGCGACAGCACAACAAGATCGGGCCCGTCCGCGTTGCCGTGGCGGATGCGGTGATGCGCGCACTGAAGCCCGATGTCGTGGCCGCGATCGACCGGCGCGCGGGATCGTCAACCTCTCCCACAGGACGTCCATGAACCTCAGCGCAATCGACTGGGCGATCGTCATCGGGTACTTCGCGTTGTCGATGGGCATTGGCCTCCTCTTCACCAAGAAGGGCGGCGAGAGCATCGAGGAGTACTTCCTGTCCGGGCGCAACGTGAGCTGGTGGCTGGCCGGCGCGAGCATGGTGGCCACGACGTTTGCGGCCGACACGCCGCTCGTCGTCACGGGACTCGTCTTCTCCAATGGCGTCGCGGGCAACTGGCTCTGGTGGAACATGCTGATGAGCGGCATGCTCACGGTGTTCTTCTTCGCGCGGCTCTGGCGTCGCGCCGGCGTGATGACCGACGTGGAGTTTGCGGAGCTGCGCTACAGTGGCAAGCCCGCCGCCGCGCTTCGCGGGTTCCGCGCCCTCTACCTCGCCATCCCGATCAACCTGATCATCCTCGGCTGGGTAACCAAGGCGATGATCAAGATCCTCACGATCTCGCTCGGCCTGCATCCAGAGAACGTGCTTGGGGCCACGGTGTCCGGCGAGGTGATCGCGGTGGGGATCTGCTTCATCATCACCGTCGCATACTCCACGGGCGCGGGCATGTGGGCGGTGCTCTGGACGGACCTCGTGCAGTTCGTGATCAAGATGAGCGCCGTGATCATTCTCGCCGTGTATGCGGTGCGCGCCGTGGGAGGCATGGACAAGCTCAAGACCGGCCTCGTCGCGCACTACGGCAGTTCGGATGCGGCGATCTCGGTGCTGCCTGTGCAGTGGACCTCGCACGGCATCATGGGCTACACGTGGATGCCGCTGATGACACTGCTCGTCTTCCTCTCGGTGAATTGGTGGGCAGCGTGGTATCCGGGCGCCGAGCCCGGCGGCGGTGGTTACGTGGCGCAGCGCATCTTCTCGTCGAAGACGGAGCGCGACGGCGTGCTCGCGACGCTCTTCTTCAACGTGGCGCACTACGCGATCCGTCCCTGGCCGTGGATCATCACTGGACTCGCGACGGTCCTGCTCTATCCTGCCGGCATTGGCCCGGCGCACGATCACGAAGCCGCCTACGTACAGGCGTATGTCGACCTGCTGCCGACCCCGTGGCGCGGCTTCATGATGGCGGGCTTCGCGGCGGCGTACATGTCCACGGTGGGCACGCAGCTCAACTGGGGCGCTTCGTACCTGGTGAACGACTTCTACAAGCGCTTCGTGAACAAGACCTCCACCGAGAAGCATTACGTGACGGTGTCGCGTTGGTCCACGGTGTTCCTCTTCCTCGCGTCGATCTTCGTTACGTGGCAGCTGGATACCGTGGCGAGCGCCTGGAAGCTGCTCCTCGCCCTCGGCTCGGGCACGGGCGCGGTGCTCATCCTGCGCTGGTACTGGTGGCGCATCAACGCGTGGAGCGAGATCAGCGCGATGATCGCATCGTTTGTCGTGTCCCTCATCGCCCTGAACGTGGTGGAAGCACGCATGCCGAAGGACAGTCCGCTCGTGCAGACCTACGTCATGCTCATCACGGTGGCGATCAGTACCACGGTGTGGCTCACGGTCACATTCCTCACACCGCCGGAGAACGACGCCAAGCTCGATTCGTTTTACCAGCGCGTGCGACCCGGCGGCCCCGGCTGGCGTCGGGTCTCCGAGCGGCTCGGCTACGGCGGCGAGACGATTCCGGGCGGCGCGCTCGCCTGGACGAATTGGCTGGCCGGTATCATCGCGGTGTACTCCAGCCTGTTCGGCATCGGGAAGTTGATCTTCGGCGAGACCGGAACGGGCGTGATCATGCTCGTCGTGTCCGCGGTGGCGTTTGCCTGGATCGCCAGGGCGTTTCGCGAGGAGGACGCGGGGGAGCGAGCGCAGCGCGACGTCGTGAAGGCAGCCGCTGGGTAACAGGGCAACGCCGGTGGCTCGCCCCTTATTGGGCGAGCTGACCGGCCCCCGATTCCTCGTGGCCCACGCGGTTCGCGGCTATCGCAGCCTGCCGCGGGACGAGGCAGTGCGCGGGCCCCGGGCAGGGTGCTGGATACCCGGGAACCGTGCTCGTCATGGGCGTACTCTTCAATTGCTACCTCGAGCATCCGGCGCTATTGGCGCTTCGGGCCGATTCGCTCGAACGGAAGCCCTTGTCTTGAACCCCTGCATTCTGCGGGGTATACTGAGTGCAAGCGGAAGTACCGCGCAGCTCGACATGGGACTGCGTCACACCCAGGAGGAACCGTGAGCACCACCAGCCAGCCCGAAGTCATGATGACCGTCACGCCCGTCGCGGGCGAAGAGGTCAAGAAGTTCATGTCCCAGGAAGGAGTGGATCCCGCGGTCGGCGGTCTGCGCGTGAGCGTGCAGCCCGGCGGTTGCAGCGGATTCAAGTACGGCCTCCTCATCGAGGACGCCGCCGCCGAGGATGACGTCATCCTCGATCACGGAGAATATCGCGTCTTCATCGATCCGTTCTCGGCGCAGTACATCAGCGGCGTCGTGGTCGACTACACGTCGTCCATGCAGGGTTCGGGCTTCACGTTCAAGAACCCCAACGCAACGGGTGGTTGCGGGTGCGGTAGCTCGTTTTCGGCGTAACGCCACAACTTCAATGAACCTTCCGGTTTCTGGCGCCCACATGGACGTCGGTGCCGGACTCGGGGCCCGCGATCGCACAGCGACTCGCGGGCCTTCGCACGTCCGGTCCGAATCCACGCTCGAACACATTCACACGGTGGTGGTCCACGATCACGATGACATCGCGCGCGTCGTGGCGCAGCGTATTGCCGCATTGATCAATGAGAAGAATGCGGCAGGACAGACGGCGGTACTCGGCCTCGCCACCGGCTCGACGCCCATCGGCGTCTATCGCGAGCTGATCCGAATGCATCGGGAGGAAGGATTGAGCTTCGCCAACGTGGTGACGTTCAATCTCGACGAGTACTATCCGATGGCACCCGACAACGTGCATTCATACCACCGCTTCATGTGGGAGAACCTGTTCTCCCAGGTCGACGTGAAGCCGGAAAACGTCCACATCCCGCGCGGCGACGTGGCCCCGGACGACGCGGAGTCCACGTGCGCCGAATACGAGGCCGCCATCCAGCGCGCTGGTGGCATCGACTTCCAGATCCTCGGCATTGGCAAGACCGGACACATCGGCTTCAACGAGCCCGGCTCCGGCGCATCGAGTCGTACGCGACTCGTACATCTCGATGCCGTCACGCGACGTGATGCCGCGGCGGACTTCTTCGGCGAGGAGTTCGTGCCGAGGGAAGCCGTCACGATGGGCGTCGCCACGATTCTCGATGCGCGCGAGATCGCCCTCCTCGCCACCGGCGAGCACAAGGCCGGCATCATCCGGCGGTCGGTCGAAGGCGAAATCAACCTCCAGATCGCCGCCACGTTTCTCCAGCGCCATCCGAATACCACGTTCTACGTCGACGCGGCGGCGGGCGCGGAACTCACGCGCATTGCGACACCGTGGACGATCGATGAGGTGCAGTGGACGGAGGATCTCAAGCTGCGCGCCGTGGTGTGGCTGTCCCTGCAGACGCAGCGCGCCATCCTGAAGCTCACGCAGCACGACTACGCGGAGCATGGCATGTCGTCGCTGGTGGCGCTCTCGGGGGCTCCCGGAGCGGTCAACGGGGAAGTCTTCAACGCGCTCGGCGCCAAGATCCGTGGCAAGAGCAAGCTGCCGCGCGGCAAGCGGACGATCTGCTTTTCGCCGCATCCCGACGACGACGTCATCTCGATGGGGGGCATCCTCAAGAAGTTCGTCGAGAACGGCAACGAGATGCTCGTCGCCTACATGACGAGCGGCAACATTGCGGTGTTCGATCATGACGTGCGCCGGTACGTCGACTTCCTGCGCCGGCTCGAGCACGATCGCGGCCTGGGACGGCGACAGATCGACACGCTGGCGGATCGCGTGCTCACGTTCCTCGATGCGAAGCAGCCGGGCGACGTCGACATCGCCGAGGTGCAGGACATCAAGCGGGTCATCCGCGAGAGCGAGGCGGTGGCCGGCATCGAGGTGATGGGGTTGACGCGTGACAACGCGCGCTTCCTGAACCTGCCGTTCTATCAGACCGGGCAGGTCCGGAAGGATCCGATCGGCCCCGCGGACGTCGCGATCGTGAAGGATCTCCTGCGCGAGTACAGGCCGGAGATCATCTTCGTGGCCGGCGACTTGTCGGATCCGCACGGCACGCATCGCATGTGCAAGGAAGCGATCGACGGGGCGCTGGCCGAACTGTTCGGGAGCAGCAGCGACCATGCGCCGGATCACGGCGGCGGCGCGTTGGATCGAGCGCCCGTCAACGAGGCGGCGGCCCTTGTCCGGCCCGAGGTCTGGCTCTATCGGGGCGCATGGCAGGAATGGAGTATCACGGATGCCACGTGGCTCGTGCCGATGTCGCAGGAGGAGTTGCGGCTCAAGATCCAGGCGATCTTCAAGCACCAGTCGCAGAAGGACTCGGCGCCATTTCCCGGTCAGGACGACCGCGAATTCTGGCAGCGGGTGGATGCGCGCAACAAGGACACCGCGGCGCTGCTCGACCGTCTTGGCCTCGCTGAGTACTTCGCCATGGAAGCCTACGTCGTCGAATAGGAGTCGCCTGTGACGCGCTTCACCACGCTCGACGCCTTTGTGCTGGTCGTGTATCTCGTGGGCACGACGGGACTCGGACTCTATGTCGGGCGCAAGCAGCGCGACGCCAAGGACTACTTCGTCGCGGACGGTGCGATCCCGTGGTGGGCGGTGATGTTCTCCATCGTCGCCAGCGAGACGAGCGCGCTCACGTTCATCAGTATTCCGGGGCTGTCCTACGGTGCGGCGACAGGGACCGGCAACCTCGGATTCCTCGAGGTGGTCGGTGGCTACATCATCGGGCGATTCGTCGTCGCCGGTGTGCTGCTGCCGCGCTACTTCGCCGGCAACCTCGTCACCGCCTATGCGCTGCTGGAGACGCGCTTCGGCCTCACCACGCGCCGGTTTACGTCCATCATCTTCATGGTGACGCGCGCGATGGCGGATTCCGTTCGCGTGTTCGCCACCGCCATTCCCGTCGCGCTGATCATCGCGCCATCGATCACGAACAAGTCGGCGGTGATGCCGACGGCCGTGCTGATCCTCGGGCTGCTCACCGTGCTGTACACCTACAAGGGCGGCATGAAGGCGGTGGTGTGGACCGAGCTCGTGCAGGCCGGCATTTACATCAGCGGCGCCATCTCGGCGATCCTGATTCTCGGGCATCTCGTGCCGGGCGGCTGGTCGCACATCTGGGCGACGGCTGGCGCCGCAGGCAAGACACGAGTGCTCAACTTCAGCTTTACCAAGTCGGATCCACACACCGTGTGGGCCGGTCTCATCGGCGGGGCATTCCTCGCCATGGCGTCGCACGGAACCGATCAGCTCATCGTGCAGCGGCTGATGTCCTCGCGCTCGCTGCGCGATGCGCAGCGGGCGATCATCGGATCGGGCTTCATCGTCTTCCTGCAATTCTTCCTCTTCCTCACCATCGGTCTCGGCCTCTGGGTGTTCTACCAGGCGAAGTTGTTCCCGACGACCGACCTGATCTTCCCGACGTTTATCCTCGAGCGCATGCCGCCGGGTCTCGTCGGCCTGATCGTGGCGGCGATCGTCGCCGCGACAATGAGCACGCACTCCGGGGCGATCAATTCTCTGGCCGGTGCAACCACGCTCGACATCTACCTGCCAATCACGAAACGCTCCGTGAGCGATCCGCAGACGCTCAAGATGGGCCGCCTGTTCGCCCTCGGCTGGGGTCTCGTGCTGACGCTCGGCGCCCTGCTCTTTCCGCAGGATACCAAGACGCCCGTCGTCGTCCTTGCACTCAGCATCGCGTCCTTCACGTCCGGCGGACTGCTCGGCGGCTTCTTCCTGGGGATCTACTGGCGTCGCGCCATCCAACGCGATGCCATCCTCGGCATGTCGATCGCCATTTTGACGATGGCGTTCATCGTCTTTGCGAAGCCGATTGCGGTCGCCTATCCTTCGCTGTCTTCCACGCTGGCGCCGGTCACCGGCATCGCGTATCCCTGGTTCGTGCTGATCGGGGTCACCATCACACTCGTCGTGGGCATCATCTCCTCCTTCACGCATTCCATGCCGGCGCGTGTGCCGGCATCGACATGACCTTCCTCGTTGCCGGCGTGGATGGCGGTGGGTCGAAAACACGCGTCATCATCGCTGACGAGGCTGGCTCGCAGCTCGGTACAGCCGTCGGTCCCGGCAGTGCGGTCCGTCCCGGCACCGCCGAGCAGTCAGCGGCGATCATCGCGAGCACCCTCGCCGATGCGCTTGCGTCGTGCGGGATGGCAGACGTCGTCCCGAAGATGCTGTGCGTCGGTGTCGCCGGTGCTGGCCGAGAAGGCGAGCGCGATGCGATGATCGAGGTGCTCGGCGCGATGGAGCTCGCTGAGGATCTGATCGTGATGCCGGATTTCACGATCGCACTCGAGGATGCGTTCGGCGACGGACCCGGTGTCCTGCTCATCAGTGGCACGGGATCGGCCGCGTTCGGCAGGAGCCCATCCGGAGCGAGCGCGCGATGTGGTGGTTGGGGACCCGTGTGCGGCGACGAGGGGAGCGGCGCGTGGATCGGTCGGCGCGCCCTGAGCGTCGTGACCGCGTCGGCCGATGGGCGTGAGCCGGAGACGGCGCTTGTCGGCGCGGTGCTGACCGCGGCGCAGGTGAATGAGCCACAGGAGCTCGTCGCGTGGGCTGCCCAGGCAACGCCGGCGGTGTTCGCGTCGCTCGCGCCGGTCGTGAGCAGCGTGGCCGACGCGGGAGACCTGCGTGCGAATGCCATCATCTCGCTGGCGGTTGAGGAACTCGTGCTCCACATCCGCACGCTGGCGCGTTCGCTTTTCGGAGACGAGCGGGCCGCGACGCCGGTGGCGTTCACCGGCGGCATCCTCTCGCGGGGAACGACCGTACGCAAGCGCCTCGAGCAGCGCCTGCGGTCGGCGGTGCCAGGGGCGCAAGTGATCGCCGCCGAGGTCGATCCTGCGCGCGGTGCCGTGCGGCATGGCCTGCGGTTCCTCGGCGAATCGAGCGCCTCGTAGGGCCCAGTCCACGATCGGCCGCGCGCGGAAATGGCTGCGCGTGTGATCGGCGCGGCGGTGTCCGCGCATCAGCTCGTGTCGATCCTGAAACTCGGCATTTTCCGCGAAAGCGGGAATCCATTTTGCCCCTGGGAACACGGATTGCCGCGTGCCCGGTAATGACGAACGCATCTCAAAGCACGTTTGTCATTCCCGCGAAAGCGGGAATCCATTTTGCCATTGTGAGCATGGATTCCCGCGTGCGCGGGAATGACGAGCGTATCTCAAAGCACGGTTTCAGGATCGCAACCAGCTCGATAACTCGCCCGCGCCCGGACGGTGCAACCATTTACCCGTGAGCTCGGATACACTCGCGTCGAGCCGCAGGGCGTGCGCTCGAGCTCGCAGCGGATAGTGCGGATTGCCGGAATAGCGCCAATCGGGTGCTCGCTGTGCATTGTTCTGCACATAGCGGACTCATGTCATTGACGGAGGTACATCGTGAGCGTCATCGCACTGTTGTTGGCGCGGCGCATTGCGTTTTTGCCGACGGCACATCCGTGCGCGGACTTGCAAGGGCGGCGATGACTGACGCCATGGGCGCACAATTCGTCGCGCCCGGCGCGCCGATCGATCTCACGAATTGCGATCGCGAGCCGATTCACATTCCGGGTGCCATACAGCCGTACGGCGTGCTGCTCGCGTTGCGCGAGCCGAACCTCGAGGTCGTCATCGCGAGCGCCTCAGCCGGTGCCATTCTTTTGACGCCCGCGAGTGAGCTCATCGGCCGAACCGTTGACGAGCTCTTTGGATCGACCGAAGCTGAGCAGATCCGTGCGATGCTGTCACGACCGTCGGCACCGGCCTTCTGCCGCCTTCGCCTTGGGCACTCGGCGACAGCGTTCGATGCCTTCACGCATCGCAGTGATGGACTCGTGATCCTCGAGCTGGAGCCTGCGGCCGGGGCGAGCGAGCTCTCGGTCGAACGCATGAGCAATGTGATGCGGGAGACCGTGCGGCGCGTGGAAGCAGCTGAATCGCTCGTCGACCTCGCGCGGAGCATCGCGGACGAGATGCGGGGCGTTACGGGCTTCGATCGCATCTGGGTGTATCGTTTTCATCCAGATTGGCACGGCGAGATCATCGGCGAGTCGAAGCGCGACGGGATCGAGACCTGGCTGGGGATGCACTACCCGGCGTCGGATATTCCGGTGCAGGCGCGCGCCCTGTTCCTCCGGAACTGGCTGCGGGTCATCCCCGACATCGGGTTCCTGCCTTCGCCGCTGGAACCGATGGTGAACCCGCTCACCCAGCGCCCGCTCGATCTCGGCGGCTCGCTGCTACGGAGTGTCTCTCCTATCCATGTCGAGTACCTGAAGAACATGGGTGTGACGGCGAGCATCGTCATCTCGCTCATCCATCGGGGCAAGTTGTGGGGCCTGATCTCCGGCCATCACTACTCGGGTCCCAAGCGGGTACACCACGCCGACCGGTCGTTGTGCGAGTTCCTTGCGCAGGCGTTCTCGTTGCAAATCGGCTCCGCTGATCGCCTCGAGGATCGTCGGTACTCCCTGGAGATTCGCGAGCGTCAGAGCCGCCTCGTGGAGCGACTGGTGCAGTCGAACAACCCGGACGCCGCCGTAACGACCGGCGGCATCACGATCGCGGATCTGGTCTCCGCCACGGGGGCCATGATCATTCGCGGCCGCGAGCGCATACGCCTCGGCGATACACCAACCGACTCGCAGCTGGACGCCTTGCTCGCTTGGCTGTGCACTGGGCCGGACGAGGTCTTCGAGACATCGGCCTTGCCGTCCCAGTTCAAGCCGGCCGAGGAATACGCGGGCGTGGCGAGTGGTCTGCTCGCCGTGCCCATCACGCGCGATCGACGCGACATGCTGCTCTGGTTTCGTCGCGAGCAGCGGCAGACGGTGAAATGGGCGGGTGATCCGCGCAAGGCCGTCACGTTGGCACTGGATGGCTCGCCGCGTCTGCATCCGCGTGGAAGCTTTTCCCTCTGGGAGCAGGAAGCGCGCGGGACGTCCGTACCGTGGCGCGCAATCGAGGTCGAGGCGGCGCGCGACCTTCGGCGTGCCATGCTCGATATCCAGATCCGGCGCTCGGAGGAAATTTCACGACTGAACGAGCAGTTGCTCGTCACCAACGCCCAGCTCGAGGAGAGTGCGGCGGAGATGGAGATCCAGGCGTCGGAGCTGCTCGAGCAGCGCGAGGAGCGGGAGCACCTGCTCGATCGAGAACGCGCCGCGCGCGAAGAATCCGAGCGCGCGAACCGCGCGAAGGCGGATTTCCTCGCGGTGATGTCGCACGAGCTGCGCACGCCGCTGAATGCGATTGGCGGCTATGCGCAGCTCATGAGCCTCGGCGTGCGCGGACCGCTCACATCCGAGCAGGGGACGGACCTCGACCGCATCCAGGTCAACCAACGCCACCTGCTCGGGTTGATCAACAGCATCCTCAACTTCACGAAGCTCGAAGCGGGACAGATCCAGTTCACGCTCGCGCCGGTTCGTCTCGCCGAGCTGCTGCTCGGCCTCGATGCTCTCGTCGGTCCGCAGATGCAGGCCAAGTCGCTGCGGTTCACGGTGAGCGTGTGCGACCCGTCGCATTCGGTGCTCGCGGACCCGGAGAAGCTTCGGCAGATCATGTTGAACCTGCTCACCAACTCGCTGAAGTTCACCGCAGCAGGTGGAAGTGTCACCATCTCCTGCGTGCCAGAAGGCGCGTTCATCGCGATCGCAGTCAAGGATACGGGCCGTGGCATTGCGGCCGAGGGACTGGGATCGATCTTCGAGCCCTTCGTGCAGATCGATCGTCACATCACGCCGACAACGGAACAGGGCGTCGGGCTCGGACTCGCGGTGAGCCGCGAGCTCGCGCGCGGCATGCGGGGCGACTTGCACGTCGCAAGCGAGGTCGGCGTGGGAACGACCTTCATCGTTCGCATTCCAGTCGCGTAGTCTGCGCGCCTAGACCGGCGGCAGCGCCGCCGGCTCCATTGGCGCAAGCTCGAACGAGCCCTCCCAGCGCGCCATCACGACGGTGGCCAGGCAGTTACCGACGAGGTTGATCGAGGTCCGCGCCATGTCCATCAGGGCGTCGACACCGAGGATCACGGCGACACCCTGTAGCGGCAGCCCGAACTGGGCCAGTGCGCCCGAGAGAATCACGAGCGACGCACGCGGGACGGCGGCCACGCCCTTGCTGGTGAGCATCAGCGTCAACATCATGAGGATCTGCGCCGATATCGGCATGTCGATGCCAGCCGCCTGCGCCACGAACACCGAGGCGAGGGCGAGATACAACGTGCTGCCATCGAGGTTGAAGGAGTAGCCCGTTGGCAGCACGAACGACACGATGCGCCGCGGCACCCCGAGCTTCTCCATGTTCTGCAGCGCCAGCGGCAGTGCCGCCTCCGACGACGCCGTCGTGAACGCAATGAGCCACGGCTCCTTCGTGGCCTGCCAGAAGCGCCGCAGCGGCACCTTGAACGCGATGGCAACCGGCAGCAGCACGAACAGCACGAAGACGATGAGCGCGCCGTAGAGCGTGAGGACGAGTACACCGAGGTTGCGCAGCACACCGAGGCCGCTCTTGCCCACGGTCACCGCGATGGCCGCACCAATGCCCAGCGGTGCGAACTTCATCACGATGCCGACGAACTTGAACATCACCTCGCTGAGGCTCTCGCAGAACGACAACATCACCGTCTTCGACGGACCCTGCACCTGAGAGAGCGCCACGGCGAAGATGATGGCAAAGAACACGATCTGGAGCACCTCGTTCTTCGCCGCGGCGTCCGCGAAGCTCTGCGGCACGGTGTGCTCGATCACGCCCGAGAACGTCGTCTTCACCTTCGAGAGTTCCACTCCCGTGTCGGCGGTCGCGGTGGCGAGGTTCACGCCGACACCGGGCTTCACGAGATTCACCGCCACGAGGCCGACGACCAACGCGAGCGTCGTCACGAGCTCGAAATACAGAATCGACCGGAAGGCGAGCTTGCCCACCCGCTTCATGTCGTCGCCATGGCCCGCGATGCCCACGACGAGGGTCGAGAACAGGAGCGGCACGATCAGCGACTTGATCATCCGCAGGAACACGGACGACAGCACCTGAAGGTCGCTCGCCTGGAAGCCCTGCGCGTCGGGGCCATGATCCGGGAAGAAGTACCCGACCATCACACCAACGACCATGGCGATCACAATCTGCTGCGTCTGCGTGATCCGGCGCAGTCCGGTCCGCGGCGGCATCGGCACCGTCACGGGTGAGGCTGCAGGGGTCATCGTGTCAGCGTGGTGAGGACGCGTCGCCAGCGCGACGCAGGACCGAGTTGCGATAGCCGTACGCCACGTAGATGACGAGGCCGATCACCAGCCACCAGCCAAACCGCTCCCACGCCTGCGGAGGAAGGCCCTTCATGACGAAGAGGCACGCCGCGGCACCGCCGAGGCACACCGGCCATACGAACGGAACACGGAACGGCCGCGGTCGCTCGGGCTCCGTATACCGCAGCACCAGCACGCCAATGCATACCAGGGCGAACGCGAACAGCGTCCCGATGTTGGTGAGGTCGTAGGTTTCGCCCGCATCGCCAACAAGCGACCAGAGTGCGACGAACACACCGGTGATGATCGTGGTGACGTACGGTGTGCGCGTCTTGGCGTCGATCTTCGCGGCCCACTGTGGCAGCAGGCCGTCGCGCGCCATCGCGTAGAAGATGCGGGGCTGTCCGTACTGAAACACGAGCAGTACCGCCGTCATGGAAAACACCGCACCGAGCGCGACGAGCCACGCGGCGCCCTGCATGCCCGTGGACTGCAGTGCGTAGGCGAGCGGATCCGCATGCAGGCTCGGGTCGAGCTCCTTGTAGTTCACCATCCCGGTGAGCACCGCGCCAACGACAATGTAGATCACGGTGCAGATCGCCAGCCCGCCGAG
>JBBQFW010000068.1:0-15401 GCA_038322445.1 Gemmatimonadales bacterium | reverse complement strand
CGCAACACGCAGGGCGTGAAGCTCGTCAACCTCGACGAGAAGGATCTCGTGATGGCCGTGGCGCGCGTCGTACCCGAGGAAGAAGGCGAAGGTGAGGAGGGCGGAGAGGAGGATGGTCCAGACGCGGCAGAGGAGTAGGGGCCTGCACCTGTAGAACTTTCAGCTCTTTGCCATCCTGAATCGTGCCTTGAGATACGTTCGTCATTCCCGCGCACGCGGGACTGACGAGTTTCAGGATGGACACCAGCGAAAGCCACCAGTCGTTCAGGGGTCTGCCACAGCTACAGCGATCAGCGGCGTGGCGTCGCAGGTCATATGACCCATTACGCCACACTCCTGAAAGCTGGAGCTGAAGCTGACCCCTGAACGACTGACGGCTGCGGTCCACACGCCTGCACAACCTTGCCCAATCGGAGCCCAATGAGATCTCGGCAGGGCATCATTGTCATCGTGCTGATGCTCATGCTGGCCGCCGTGGGCTACGGCTTGTGGGCGACCAGTCGTCGCGACACGAGCATCGCCCAGCCTGTCGCAGGCGCCACCGACCCATTCGCCGATCAGCGGTCGCTCAACATCGTCCGGGATCTCCTTCACCTCCCGCTCACGATCGAAGAAAGCTCCGTCGCACAGGACGCATTCCGCCTCGGCGACAAGGAAATGGATCTCGCCTTCGCCGACGCCGTGCGGGCATCGGCACGACAGGTTCGCGCGATCACGCCCGAGGTACGGGCAATCCAGGAGCGCCTCGACGACGTGCGCCGAAGCCAGGAGGCCGACCAGAAGCGCGTCACCGATCTTGTACGCGCCGAGTCGACGGCAACAGCAGTCGCGAAGAGTGCGGTCAGTGATCAATTGGCTCTCGCGCGCGCGCGCGCCGAACTCGACCAGGACGAAGCCGACGACGCATCCCAGGACCTCACGCGCGCCGGCGGAGATGCACAGGGCCGCGTCCAGGCGATCATCGAGGAGCACCAGGCGGCCTCGAAGATCGCCGACAGCACGCATATCACCACTGCGCCGCCACTCGATCCGCGTGGAGTCATCGGGCACCTGGGGCGCTGGGGCGCGTTGCATCAGAAGGTGCTGATGCTCGAAGCGGCGCGGCACGATGCGGATTCGTCCGCCGCCGTGTTTGCCACGCGGCATGATGCGCTCGAACGTGCCGCTCCGGGGGATACGTCGACCGCCGCCGATGCGACGCCACCCTCCGCCGCCGCGCGCGCTGGTACGACAACGGCGGCCGGCCTCGCACACGATTCATTCGCCGAACTCCTGCGAATCACGCAGCGAAAGGGAGCCGAACAGAAGGCGCGCGGCCACCTCGATCAGCATGTCGCCAATCAGCGTCAGCTCGCGGCCGTCTACACGCGCTGGGTGCAGGTCGTCCACGAACAGCAACGCGCTTCCGTGAACCAACTCCTGCGCGCCCTCGCGATCATTCTCGTCATCGCGCTCGTGGGCGTGCTCGTGGATCGCTACATCGAGCGGCTGCTGCGCACCATCTCCACCGACCGCCGCCGCACGCAGACGCTCTGCATGATCGTCCGCGTCGCACTGCAGGTGATTGGTGTTCTCTTCGTCCTGCTCGTCATCTTCGGGCGGCCCAGCAATCTCGGTACAGTGCTCGGCCTCGCCGGCGCAGGCCTCACCGTGGCGATGAAGGATTTCATCGTCAGCTTCTTCGGTTGGTTCGTCCTGCTGGGGAAGGACGGCATCGGGATCGGCGACCTGATCGAGATCAACGGCGTCACGGGTGAAGTCCTGGAGCTTGGCATGTTCCACACGGTGCTGCTGGAGACGGGAAACTGGACAGACTCGGGGCACCCGACCGGTCGCCGCGTCACCTTTACCAACAGCTTCGCGATCGAAGGGCACTACTTCAACTTCACGACGTCGGGGCAGTGGCTCTGGGATGAAGTGCGCATCGTCATTCCGGCAGGTCGCGATCCGTATCCTGTCGTCGACGCGCTGCAGAAGCATGTGGACACTGCCAACGCTGCAAGTGCCGAGCGTGCCGAACGCGAGCTCAAGCGCGTGTCCGGTGCACCACGACTGGCCGCGGTAGCTGCCGCTCCTGCGCTGAGCATCAAGCCCATCGTCGGCGGCATAGAGCTCACCGTGCGGTACCTGACCCATATGCGCGAACGCGCCGAGCGGCGTTCGAGTCTGTATCGCGTGGCGATCGGCCTCCTCGGCGACAGGACGCCGGGGCTCATCGAGGGCAAGTCCTCGGAGCGCGTCGAGAACAAGGCGCCGGAGCTTGCGTAGGATGACAATTGTCTTTCCGTTCGCGCGAGTGAGCGCTACCTTTGCCGACTTCCCCGCAACCCTGTTGGCACTGCATTTGTGAGCTGGCCCGCCGAACTCGACGAAAGCCTCCTGACGACCACGCTGATCGGCACCACGCTCGAGCTCCCCTCGGCGACGCCGGAGCTGGTGGATGCACTTCGGCGCGATCGCGAAGTTCTCGTCAAGGGTGCGCTGCTCTGGCAGCAATGGGTGCGCTACCTCGCGCTCGGTGCCGTCGCGCTCCTGGCGGTGGCGTTTGGCGCCGGGCCGCGCGGCGCGATGATCCGGGGCATCGTGATCACGTCGGTGGGCTACCTCGCGTGCGTGGCCATCACGGCCAAGTTGATCTTCCGCGCCGAGGTGGTTCACGAGCACCGGCTCCCCGCCCTGCTGGTGACGGCAGACATAGCGGCACTGTCGCTGCTGATCTGGCTGAGCGGAACGCCGGCGGAAATGGGCCGAATCCTCATCGGCGCCACCCTGGTCGTCCAGCTTGCGGTATTCTATTTCGGACGCCCGCTCGGCACGTACGCGGCGTTGCTGGCGTCACTCGCGTACCTGTGCACCACGTACGTGCTGCCCGGCGCGGATGTCGTGCCGGGTCCCACGCTGCCGCACCTGCTTTTCAGCCTTGGTGTATTCGGACTCGTGAGTGCGGTCGTCATCCAGGCCTACGGCAGCTTCCGCGAGCGCATGAACCGGCTGCGCCTTTTCTGCAAGCTCGTGGAGGATGGGGATATCACGCCGTCGTTCGTGCTCGGCGTCGACAAACGACCGGATGACCTCACGCTCCTGGCGAACAGTTTCGAGTCGATGCGGTCGCGCCTCGCGGAGCAGATCGGTACCGATCCGCTCACGGGGTGCCTGAACCGCCGCGCCCTCGAGAGTCGTCTGCGGGCCGAATGGCGCCAGGCAAAGCGACGCAATTCGACCGTGACGGTCCTCGCGATCGACCTCGATCACTTCAAGAACATCAACGACACGCGCGGCCATCCGTTCGGCGACGTGGTGCTCCAGGAGCTCGCGGGCATCATGAAGGCCACTGCGCGCGACACCGATGCCGTGGCGCGCCATGGCGGCGACGAGTTCGTGATCGTGCTGCCCGACACCGGATGGGAAGGCGCGCTCACATTTGCCGAGCGCCTGCGCCGGCAGGTGGATGACTTCACCTTCGGCGCGGAGACGGTCGGGATTCGGATCACCATTTCGGTTGGCGTTGCGCTCGCGCGCGGCACAGACCCCATCTCGCCGGAAATGCTCCTGCACGAGGCAGATCGCTCGCTGTACAAGGCGAAGAGCGGCGGCCGCAATCGGATCTTTGCATGACGGAAACCATCGTGACCGAACTCATCTCGCTCGCCGACCTGACCGCCGCCGCCGAGCGCATCGCGCCGGTGGCGGTGCGCACTCCGCTGCTCCCGATGGACGCGTTGAGCGAGTCCATCGGCGTGCCGGTATGGATCAAGCCGGAGATGCTCCAGCGAGGGGGCGCGTTCAAGTTTCGCGGCGCGTACAACTTCCTTGCGCAGCTCACGCCCGACGAACGCGCACGTGGCGTGATCGCGCCGTCGTCGGGCAACCATGCGCAGGCTGTCGCGCTCGCGGCAAAGTTGTTCGGCTGCAAGGCGGTCGTCGTGATGCCGACGACGGTGACGCCAGCGAAGCGTGGTGGCGCGGAGCGGCTCGGTGCGCGGGTGGAGCTCGCGGGGACGACGACGCACGATCGCTTCGAGCGCGCCGTGCAGCTCGTGCGCGAGGAGGGATTCACCATGGTGCCTCCGTACGATCACGCGTGGATCATTGCGGGGCAGGGAACGGCAGGTCTCGAGATCGTCGCGGACCTGCCGGATGTCGAGACCGTGCTGGTGCCGGTTGGCGGTGGTGGCTTCAGCGCAGGCGTCGCCACGGCCATCAAGCTGCGGGCGCCGAATGCCCGCGTCATCGGCGTCGAGCCCACGAACGCGCCAAAGTTGTCGAAGGCGCGCGAGGCGGGACGTCCCGTGCGGATTCCGTCCCTTGGTGGCCTCGCTGACGGCCTGCTGGCCGCGGAGATCGGCAGTGTCACCTTCGCGCACCACGAGGCGTATCTCGATGACGTCGTGCGCATCGACGATCCTGCGCTGCGGTGTGCGATGCGGCTCCTCCTCGATCGCATGAAGCTGGTGACGGAACCGAGTGGCGCGATCACGGTCGCGGCCTTGATGGAGGGCGCCGTGCGGCCCAGGGGGAAGACGGTCGCGGTCCTCAGTGGTGGTAACATCGAGTGGGACGGACTCGTCGCACTTCTCTCAAATGAGTCGACATGAATCGCTGTCCCGCCTGCGGCACCCAGTACACGGATGACGCCCGCTTCTGTACGAAGGACGGTTCGAAGCTGATCTCGATGCCGGAGTCAGCCGCGCCGGTGGCGGGCGCGCCCGGATCGCAGGTGTCGGAACCGACGCCGTCGCGCGGAACGGCCATGGGTCGCGCTGAGCCGCCCAAGCCGGCGAGTCCGATGAACCTCGTGGACCAGGTACTCGATGGACGCTACCGGATCGTGCGCAAGGTCGGCGAGGGCGGGATGTCGTTCGTGTACCTGGCCACCGACACGGCGACGAGCGATCGCTACGCGATCAAGGTGCTGTCGCAGGCGTTGTCGAACGACCAGAACGCCATGCAACGCCTGAAGCGTGAAGCGAGCCTCGGCATGCGGCTCGCCCATCCCAACGTGTGCCACATCATCCGCATGGGGGAAACGCAGGAGGGCCTGGTCTACGTCGTGATGCCCTTCGTGGAGGGCGAGATCCTCAGCGACCGCAACAACCGCAAGGGAACGCTGCCGCCGGCGGAGGTGGCACAGTTCGTCACGGAGATCGCCGCGGGGCTGCACGTCGCGCACGAGCTGAAGATCGTGCATCGCGACCTCAAGCCCGAGAACATCATGATCTGCAAGTCGGAAGACGGCAGCGAGCGTGCGGTGGTGATGGACTTCGGTCTCGCCAAGGAACGCCGCGCGGACGCGGAGCTCCAGAAGCTCACGGCGACTGGCATCATCCTCGGCACGCCGGAGTTCATGAGTCCGGAGCAGCTGCGCGGCAAGCCGCTCGATCCGCGCACGGACGTGTACTCGCTGGGCCTGATGACGTATGAGATGCTCACGGGCAAGCTGCCGTTCACGGGCCGCACGCAGCAGGAGATGATGATCGCGCGGCTGCGCAGCGAGCCCGTGGCGCTTCGTGAGGCGCGTCCCGAGCTCGGCTTTTCCGAGGCGCTGGAGAAGGTGTTGATCAAGTCGATGCAGCGGGCGCCCGACGACCGCTACACCACGGCACCGGAGTTTGCGGCGGCGCTTGCGAATGCCATTGCGCCGAAGGCGGTCGAGGGCGGCGTGCTGGGGAGATTGTTCGGACGCTGAGCCGGGCGACAAATCAAGGAGCAGGTCATGCGATTGATGAGATGGATGCCGACGTTGCTGCTGGCGGCGAACGCCTGCGGTTCGTTGAAGGATTCCCGCGCGCACGCCTCTGCCGACACTGCTCGCGACACGAGCGGGACGGTGGGTGCGCTCGACGGCAAGCTCCGCGTGCCCGCCGGTTTCTCGGTGCGCTACTTCGCGCAGAACGTCCCGGGGGTGCGGTTCATGACCGTGGGTCCTGACGGCGCCGTCTACGCGACCCAGCCGGACAAGGGTCGGGTGCTGCGCCTCCCCGACGTCAACAAGGATGGCGTCGCGGATACGGTCATCGTCGTCGTGTCGGGGCTGAACAAGCCACACGGACTCGCCTTCCACAAAGGCGCCTTCTATGTGGCGAACACGGATGGCGTCGTGCGCGTGCCGCTCGCCGCCACCATGGTGGCGTCCGGTGCGCCGGTGTACGTGAATCACTATGAGGAAGGCGGTGGTCACTGGACGCGTACCATCGTGTTCGGCGCGGACAGCGCGATGTACGTGTCGGTGGGATCCTCGTGCAACCTGTGTGTCGAGACGTCGCCGGAGCGTGCGGCGGTGCTGCGCTTCAACGAGGATGGCTCCGGCAAGCGGGTGTACTCGTCCGGGCTGCGCAACCCCGTCGGCCTCGCCGTGAATCCGACCACGGGCGCCATCTGGGCGTCGCAGAACGAGCGAGACAACCTCACGCCCGACCACGAGAACCTGCCGCCAGAGGAGCTGAATATCCTCACCGATGGCGGCGACTACGGCTGGCCGTACTGCTATGGGGATCGGGTTCCGAATCCCGAGTACAACGACCAGGCGCGCTGCAATCCGACCATTCCCCCCGCGTTGAAGATGCAGGCGCATTCCGCCCCGTTGGGTATCAGCTTCCTCGCGAAGGCAACCACGTTCCCGGCGGACTATCGCGGCGACCTGCTCGTGGCCTTTCACGGGTCGTGGAATCGCACCACGCCCACGGGCGCGAAGGTCGTGCGCGTGCACGTGGCGGACGGCAAGCCCACGAGCGCCGAGGACTTCATCACGGGGTGGCAGGACGCGAACGGGAAGCGGTGGGGACGACCGGTGGACATCCTCGTCGCGTCTGATGGCAGCGTCCTGATTTCCGACGATGGATCGGGCTCGATCTTCCGCGTCACGCATTGACGCCGGCGGACCGATGACGAACCCCATTCGCTACCTCGCGTTGACCGTGCTTGCCGGCTGCGCGGCAAGCGCGCAGGTCACAGCGTCCCAGGTGGTGACCGCACCGACGTACCAACCGGGCATCGACGTGCAGGACTACGCCTTCACGCTCGAGCTGCCGGACACCGGCGCCTTCCTGCGTGGCGATGCAACGCTGACGGTGCGACGCAGCGCGGGTGTGAATGCGCTGCACCTCGATCTCGTGGATGCGTTGACGGTGCGCCAGGTGATGGTCAACGACAGTGTCGTGCCCGCCACGCATGGGGGCAACAGGGTCGACATTCCGCTCCCGGGCGCCTCAGAAAATGTCCGCGTGCGGGTGGTATACGACGGCCTGGTGTCCGACGGGCTTGTCGTGCGGAAGTCAGCGGCAGGACGGTGGACGTGGTTCGGCGACAACTGGCCGGATCGCGCGCGGCAGTGGCTCCCGACAGTCGATCACCCGAGCGACAAGGCCACCGTGTCGTTCACCGTGATTGCGCCGTCCACGAGGACCGTGGTCGCGAATGGGTCGTTCGTTTCGCGTGAGCCTGTGATGGCGCGCGGGATGGCCATGACGGAGACGAAGTGGCGCGAGTCGCGACCGATTGCGCCGTACCTGATGGTGATTGCGGCGGGAGAGTTGAAGGAAACGCGGATCGTCGACAGCGCCTGTCATCCGGGCGACCTGGGCCAGTGCGTGGCGCAGTCGGTGTACTCTGCGCCGGAACTGGCTGATTGGGCCGCTGGCGCATTCTCCATGGCGCCGCGCATCATGTCGCTGTTCGAGCGGCTGATCGGGCCATTCCCGTACGAAAAGCTTGCGCATCTGCAATCGTCGACACGCTTCGGCGGCATGGAGAACGCGAGCGCCATCTTCTACGACGACAAGCTCTTCACCTCGCGGACACTCGGCGAGGGCATCATCGCGCACGAGACCGCGCACCAGTGGTTCGGCGATGCGGTCACGGAGCGCGAGTGGGGCCACCTGTGGCTGTCCGAGGGATTCGCGACGTACTTCGCGGCGCTCTGGACGCGCGAAGCGCACGGCGACGCAGCCTACCGCGCCGAGATGACGCGGATTCGCGAGCAGGTCCTGAAGGACCGCGTCGTTGCAACGCGCCCGGTGCTCGACACCGCGCAGACGAACTACCTGTCGCTGCTGAATACGAATAGCTACCAGAAGGGCGGCTACATCCTCTACATGCTGCACCAGGAGTTGGGCGACAGCGTGTTCTTCCGCGGGTTGCGGAGCTACTACGCCGACTTCCGGCATGCCACGGCCCTCACGGCCGACCTGCGCCACGAGCTGGAGCGTTCATCGGGGCGCTCACTGGAGACATTCTTCGACCAGTGGCTGCGTCGTCCCGGCGTGCCGGAGTTGAAGGTCGCGTGGACACACGATGTGGCGACGGGAGCGGTGTCGGTTCGGGTGGAACAGGGGGGAAGTGGTGGCGCCTACGCGCTGACGATGCCGGTGGCCGTGACGAATGCGGCTGGCGTGACTGAACGCGTGATGGTGACTGTGTCGCCCACCGCGGAAACGGTCGTCGTCTTGCCAAGGAAGTATGCGACCCGTCCCACCGCTGTCGTCTTCGATCCCGATTCCCGAATGCTGGCTCGCATCAACCGTTCATGAAGTATCGTCGTACCACGATGCTGGCGTGGGGACTCTCCGCCTGCGTAGTGCTCGCGTGCAGCGCACAGGCGCAGGGTCGGCCCCACCTTCCGCGCACGCGAGCGGACTCGCTCCTCGACGAAGGCCGATGGGCGGAAGCGGAGGCTGCATTCTATCAGCAGTCCTCGATTGCACCGCGCGATCCCGTCGCGCGTGCCGCACTCGGTCGCTTCATCGCGATGAAGGGCGCCGTGAAGCCCGGCATGGTGCTCATTGCGGAAGCCCGGAAGTTCGGCCTGGATCGGCGGATCGCCAGCGCGATGCAAATGCCGTGGAGTGCGATCCTGCAATGGCGTGCGGAGGCGGCAGAGCTGCAGAAGGATTCGGTGCTGGAAGCCAGGACACCGAGCCATTCACGCGCGCTGTTCCAGGTGGCGCTGCCGCGCACCGATCTGGCAGGTCGTCCCGTGGTTTCGAGCAGCGTGAACGAGGTCATCTGGTATGATGTCGTGGATCGTGAGGTTGGATTGGACAGCCTCAATACGCCCGAGCGACCGATCGGCATCGAGGTATTCGAGGCGCTCTCGCCTTCGGTGGACGTACGCGAGGGAGAAGTGACACTCCACGCCAATCCTCGATCAGCGCTGTCCGCTACGGGACGCCGCTACCAGGTGCTGCGGACATCGCGAGAGGTGCGAGTCCTCATTGGCGATCGGCGTGTCGTGACCCTGCCCGCCGCGTTGCGCGAGCTCAAGCCGAAGTGGTGGCAACTCGACCTACCGCACGGAATACTGGTCGTACGGTGACGAAGAGCTGGAAGAGCGTACCTGGTACATCGTACCAGGTACCATGACCGGACTCATGCTCCGGGGGAGCCGTAGACGCCTCCGTTTAGCCGAGCTTATCCGAAAAGCCGTTTGAAAGTCCGTTGGGATCCGACCTGCGCGAACAGAGTGTCCACTGTTCTCCGTGGCCATTATGCCATTCCTGGTACATGGTACGCAGTCCCAGGTACGCTCTTCAGGTTTTGTGACTATCGGCCGGTATTCTTCAACTCAACCAGTAGGCACCGATCCTGTACGACATCGATCCCCGCGCGCGCCAGTTGCTCCGCCGCCGCATCGTTGCGGATCCCGAGCTGAAACCACACCGCCTTCGGCTGCGCGAAGAGGATGTCGCCAAGGTGCGCGGTGATGTCCGCCGGACGCCGAAAGACGTTCACCATGTCCACCGACCCGGGGATGTCCGACACGGCGCGATAGACCTTCTGGCCGAGGATCTCCGTGACGTCGGGGTAGTAGACCGGCACCGGAATCACCTCATAGCCGGCCTTCTGTGCATAGGCCGGTACGTAATGAGCTGGCTGCGAGGCGGCGTCGGCGGTCTTGATGCCGAGGACCGCGATGCGCTGCGTGCGCTCGAGCAATGCCGCGATGTCGGCGGGGTCGGTGAGGAGGTGCATCCGCCAATCCGGCGACGCCGCTGAGCCCTGCGCTGTTGGGTTCATGCCGATTCCTGTTGCGAAGTTCGTTCCGCGCGGGATAATGCTGCCCGTTGTTTACATTTACGACCCGTACCACCGCTCGACCGCAACGGAGACGCACCATGAAAATGCTCGTTCTCGGCGCCGGCCTTCAAGGGTCCGCCTGTGCATACGATCTGCTGCAGAATCCCGAAGTCACGCAGGTCCGGCTGGCCGATATCCACTTCGATCACCTGCCGCCGTTCCTGAAGCCGCTCGCGGGTCCGCGACTGATCCCGACACCACTCGACGTACGGGATCGCGACGCCGTGCTCGCCCTCATGCGTGAGAGCGACGCCGTGATGAGCGCGATTCCCTACTACCTCAACTTCCAGCTCGCCCAATACGCGGTTGAGGCAGGCGTACACTTCTGCGACCTCGGGGGCAATACCGAAATCGTGTTCCAGCAGAAGGCGCTCGCGGCCGCTGCCGCCGCGAAGGGTGTCACCGTGGTCCCCGACTGCGGCGTTGCGCCCGGCATGGTGAACATCCTTGCCGAGTACGGCATCCGGCAGCTGGACAGCGTGGACTCGGTGCAGATCTTCGTCGGCGGACTGCCGCAGCATCCCGAGCCGCCGCTCAACTACAAGATCGTCTACTCGCTCGAGGGCGTGCTCGACTACTACACGACCCTCTCGTGGGTCATACGGAATGGCAAGCGCGAGCAGGTGACGGCGCTGTCCGAGCTGGAGACGGTGACCTTTCCGGAGCCGGTCGGCGACCTGGAGGCGTTTCACACCGCCGGCGGGCTTTCGACGATGGCTTTCCGGTATGAAGGGAAGATTCCGTCGATGGAGTACAAGACGCTCCGCTACCCCGGCCACGCGGCCATCATGAAGACCATTCGCGACCTCGGCCTGCTGGACCTCGAGCCGGTGGACGTGAAGGGGACGAAGGTGGTCCCGCGTGATGTATTCGTCAGCATCGTGGGTCCAAAGCTCACCCTGCCTGATTCACACGACCTGCTCGCCCTGCGCGTGAGTGTGGTTGGGACGAAGGACGGCAAGCGCGCGCGCCGCTCCTTCGACCTCGTCGACCTCTACGACGAGGCGCACGGCGTGAGCGCGATGATGCGGACTACGGGCTACTCGCTCTCGATCACCGGGCAGATGCAGGTGCGCGGGCAGGTCACGCCGCCGGGCGTGTGGACTCCGGACGAATGCATGCCCGCCGAAGCGTACATCGCGGAGCTCCGGGCGCGCGGCATCGACGTACGAGAGAGCTCGGAGTAGCATCCCGCGACGTGGTCAGTCGCGGACGAAGTTCGCGAGCGTCGCTCCCATGGCGTCCATGGTCGCCTTCGCGTTCCAGCGGTCATTGCCGTTGTAGATGAACGAGAAGGCGACGATCTCGCCGTTCTTCGCCGTCACGTAGCCGCCAAGCCCGATCGTGGTATCGGTGGTGCCGGTCTTCGCGTGGAGGTTGCCCTCGGCCGGCGTGCCGCGCATCCGTCGGCGCAGCAGCTCGGACTCGCCCGCCACGGGAAGCGAACCATGGAACGCGGACGACCACGGGCCGCGATGCGCATAGCTCAGCACGTGGATCATCGTGCGCGGCGTGAGCGAGTCGAGCGTCGAGAGCCCCGATCCGTCGAACACGTGCACGCCGGCGGGGTCGGTGCCTGCCTTCTTCGTGAGAAACTCGCGGAGGTTCGCGAGGCCCACGTCGGCCGAGCTCATGCCGTTGGGCGCGCTCGCGCGTCCCGCGTCGCGAAAGAGCAACTCGGCCACGATGTTGATGCTCTCGCGATTCATCTCGGACACGATCTCGGAGAGCGGCGGTGAGGTGAAGCTCGCGACCTTCACGGCGGTCGTCGGCGACTTCGCGGGCCGGACCTGGCCGGTGATGGCGACGCCATTCGTCTCGAGCGCGCTGCGCAGCGCACCGGCGGTGAACAACGCCGGATCATCGACCACGAGCGAGTACTTCAGCGGCCGGCTCGCCGATCCGATCGTCCCACTGACGTCGATGCCGCCATCAGCGGCCCGTCGTGCCGCGATGCGTCCGCTGCTTCCGCCCACCTGACGGACCGTGCTGCGCAGCGGGATCGTCGATGTTGCCGGCTCGAGCACCACGTGCGCGCCATCGCCCGACGGCGCCACGACCACCCACACCAGGTTCTCGTTCAGCGACAGCGCGGACACCTTCGCCGAGTACGCGGCGCCGAGGTTCTTGGCCTTCCACCCTTCGGGCACCTTGCGATCGTCGAAGGCGCTGGCGTCGAACACGAGGTCGCCCGTTACGCGCTTGATTCCCGCTGCGGCGACCGAGCGTGCCAGCGTGTTCATGGGCAGGTTCGGATCCTTGTAGAAGCGCGCGGACATTGACGGGTCGCCATCGGCGCGCAGGTAGAGGTTGCCCTGGAGCGTGCCGTCGGCGCCCACGGTCCCGTCGCGCAGGACATCCGTGCTGAACGTGTGCTCGGGTCCGAAGCGGTCGAGGGCAACCGCGGTGGAGAAGAGCTTCATGGTCGACGCGGGCTGCATCATCGCGCCGGCATTCTGCGCGAACAGTGTATCGCCGCGCGTGAGCGACACGATCATGACGCCGAACTTGCCGCTCCGCACGCGGGTGCTCACCATGCTGCCAATGTCGCTCGTAAGGGCGGGCAGCCCTCGCGGCGAGGTCCAGGCGGTTTTCGGCGGGCCAGCGGATCGGGCGGCAGCGCGGCCACGTTTCGGCTTCGCGGCCTTCTTTCGTGCGGCCTTCGACTGAGGCGCGGTGACGGACGGGTCCACGCGCGTTGCGCGGGCATATGCGAGGTCGCCCGGCAGGAGGACACCGAGTGCCACGAAAGCAATGGCCGCGGCGCGGAGCGCCAGCGAGCCCGAATTGGTCTTGATCATCGCCTCGTGATTGGGCAAGCCGCGTTCCAGCCGACCGATGGTCGTTCCGACGAGCAGCTTCTCATTTCCGTTCAGCCGTTCAGCGGTTCGTCATTCCCGCGAAAGCGGGAATCCATGGCCATGCGCCGGTCATTCCTTCTGGTTGTTCGTCATTCCCGCGAAAGCGGGAATCCACGGCCATTCGCGGTCATTCCTTCTAGTTGTTCGTTATTCCCGCGAAAGCGGGAATCCATGGTCCGCCGTTGCCTCAATAGCAGCCGCGCTCCAGGGCTCACACCTCGACGATGTGTTGTGCTCGAGTCAAACCTTGAAGATGATGTTCCGCTTGTAGAAGTAGTACAGGATAGCGTACCAGAACAGGACGAAGGTGACGGCGAACGCCAGCGACGCGTTGATCGGCGACAGCCACGACGCGAACAGCGTTTCGTAGATGCCCTGCTGCAACGAAATGCGCTTGCCGTCCCGCGTGACCTTGAAGATGGTGTAGATGCAGCGTGCCAGCACCCCTGAGCCGACGAACGCGATCGTCGGGTTGACCCCGTAGACGACGAAGAACTTCGTCCAGCCGCGGACCTTCTGGAAATCGACGAGCCACATCACCGTCGCGAGCGACATGCACGCCATTCCGGCGCAGAAGAGCACGTACGAGCTCGTCCAGAGGCTCTTGTTGATCGGGAACACCCAGTTCCACATGAGCCCCGCCATCATCCCGAGGCTGCCCGCAGCGAACAGGCCGGCCAGGCGTTCGGTGAGCGGACGCCGCTCACCGATCCAGCGGCCAGCGAGGTTGCCGATCATGGCGGTGCAGATCGCGGGAATCGTGGAGAGCACGCCTTCCGGATCCCAGGTGACGCCGCCCACCCAGAGATGATTGCCGAGCCCGTACTTGCTCCAGTCGAGCACGAGGCGGTCGGTCCACGCCGCCATCGTCCGTGGCCCCGAATCGAGCAGTAGCGCCCCGATCGTGCCTTCTCCCGGCACGGGGAGCACTGTCATCACGAACCAGTAGCCGAAGAGCAGGCCGGCGATGATCTGGACCTGTTGCCGCAACGTGGTGCGCTGGGTCAGCAGGCCGGCCGCCATGTACGCGAGGCCGATCCGCTGCAGCACGCCCGTGATGCGCCAGTTCAGCAGGCGTGCGGTGATCCGCTGGAGAAAGGTCGGATCCGCGATGCCGGCGATGTCGTTCCAGATGAAATACGGAAAGCCGTTGACGAGCAGGCCGAAAATGAAGATCAGGCAGCCGCGACGGATGATCTGGTTGCGGATGGCCCGCTCGCTGTCGCCGCGCGCGCGCCGCACCGACAGCGACAGGTGCGTCGTGATGCCCGCGATGAAGAGGAAGAACGGGAACACGAGGTCGGTGGGCGTCCATCCATTCCACGGCGCGTGCTCCAGCGGCGTGTAGATGTGCTCCCAACTCCCCGGGTCGTTCACGAGCAGCATGCCGGCCACCGTCATGCCACGGAACACATCGAGCGACAGCAATCGCTCGCGCGGGGCCTTCGATCCGGGCGTTGACGCCGACATCGAGGCGGTGGGGCGCGGTATGCTTGGCAGGGTAGTAGCAGTCATGGACGCCCTCAACGAGACAACGACGAGAACACGCGTTCCCGCATTCGACTAACGAGTGGCCATCCTGAAATCGTGCGTCGAGATGCGTTCGTCATTCCCGTGCACGCGGGAATCCATATGCACAGGGGCCAAATGAATTCTCGCTTTCGCGGAATGACGAGTTTCAGGATGGACTCTATATAGAACGCTGGCGCCGGCATTTGTCGAGGCATGCGCCTGCTCCAGTGAAACACGGCTACGCCCGCTTTGGCTGCGGCTCGCGCCGTCGATAGCTTTCCCGCACCGTCACCATGAGCAACCCGCAATGAAGCTCCTGTCGTCCGTCGTCCTGCTGGCAGGGTTGTTTTCCGCGCGTTCCCTCCTCGCCCAGGAGACGAGCCCTCCCCGAGAACGGCCGATCGAACGCACCTCGATCGGTGCCGACCTCGGCTACGTCACATTCAATGGCGAGATCGATCCTTGGACACTCGCCTCGGTCTCGCTCGGTCGCCGGACGGCGCGCGGCACGCTCATTGGCCGCGTAAACATCGCCAATCGATTCAATACGACGGGCACGCAGGTGGAAGCGGACGCATACCCGAGTCTCGGCGGCTCCACGTACGCATACCTGAACGCGGGCTACTCCAACGCAACGATCTTTCCCGAATGGCGTTTCGGAGGCGAAGTCTTCACCAACCTGCCGAATGCCTACGAGGCCTCGCTCGGCTTTCGCCAACTCCGCTTCGGTGGCGCGCCGGTGACCCTGCTCACCGGCTCGGTGGGAAAGTACATCGGCAACTACTGGCTCTCGGCGCGGCCATACATCCGCTCGAAGGACTCGGGTCTCTCCGCGTCCGCGGGCTTCACGGTGCGACGCTACTACGAAACGTCGGACGAGTTCATCGGCGCGCGCGTCAGCTACGGCAGCACGTCATCAGACCGTGTCATCGCCACCGAGCTGGCGCGCACGAGCTC
>JBBQFW010000067.1:0-15411 GCA_038322445.1 Gemmatimonadales bacterium | reverse complement strand
AACAGGTCCGCCTGCTGCGTGCGCGTCGGCATGCCGGTGGACGGACCCGTGCGCTGGATGTCGAAGAAAACAGCAGGTATCTCGGTGTAGTACGCGAGACCGATGAACTCCTGCATCAGCGAGATACCAGGACCCGACGTGTTCGTGAACGCCCGTGCTCCCGCCCACCCCGCCCCGATCGTGATGCCGGCGGCCGAGAGCTCATCCTCTGCCTGGATGATACAGTACTTCGCGAGTCCCGTCTCCTTCTCCGTCCTGAACTTCTTGCAGAAGGCGGTGAACGCCTCCATGAGCGACGTCGACGGCGTGATCGGATACCACGCACCCACGGTCGCACCAGCGTAGACCGCACCGAGCGCCGCCGCGGCGTTGCCGTCAATGATGATGGAACCGCTGGTCTCGTCCATCCGCTCAAGATGGAAAGGCAGCGGACAGTCATAGTTTTCCATCGCGTAATCGTAGCCCAGCCGAATGGCCGTCTTGTTGGACTCGAGCAGCGATTTCTTCTTCGAGAACTTCTCGATCAGCATCTCGCCAACGAGATCCATGTCGATCTTCAACAGTGCCGCGAGCGAACCCACATAGACGATGTTGCGCAACAGCGTCCGATTGCGGTCGCCCTGGAAGGTCTCGACGCACATCTTGCCGAACGGAATGCCGAGGATCGTGATGCCCTCGCGCACGAGCTCAGGCTCCAGTGGCCAGGTGGAGTCATAGATCAGGTACCCACCCGGTTTTACCGTGGCGACATCACCCGCGTACGTCGCCGGATTGAGGGCGACGATGAGATCCACCGCCTGCGGACGCGCCGTGTAGCCCTCGTGGCTCACGCGAATTTCGTAGAACGTCGGCAGACCCTGGATGTTCGACGGGAAGATGTTCTTCCCTGTGACCGGAATGCCCATGCGGAAGATCGCCTGCATCAGCAGGCTGTTCGCGCTGGCCGATCCGGTGCCATTCACCGTTGCCATCTTGAAGGCGAAGTCATTCACGCCACTCATACGAACGCCACCGAACCTTCACCGGCCGGAGCCGACGCGTAAGGAAGCACCAACTCGAACTTTTTCATGTCCCACGCCGCCGTCGGACACCGCTCGGCGCACAACCCACAGTGGAGACAGATGTCCTCGTCCTTCACCATCACACGCTTCGTTTGCGGCAACACGTCCGAGACGTAAAGCGACTGTGTGAGGTTTACAGCGGGCGCTGAAAGCATCGCACGGAGGTCGATGTCGTTCTCGACGTTCTGCGTGATCGTAAGACAGCTCACCGGGCAGACATCGACGCATGCGTCGCATTCGATGCAGAGCGAATTCTCGAAGTGTGTCTCGATGTCGCAGTTGAGGCACCGCTGCACTTCCGTGGCCGTCTGCTCGGGCGAGAAGCCAAGCTCCACCTCGGCGCTCAGCTTCGCGAAGCGCTCAACGAGCTCCGCGTGCTGCATCTTCTGCCGCGTCGACGGATTGAAGTCGTTCGAATAGGCCCACGAGTGCAGCCCCATCTTCGTGCTCTCGAGATGCATGCCCTGCGGCGGACGCTCCGTGACCGCGAGATCCTGGCAGTGCTGGTGCAGCGAGATCGCCGCCTGATGTCCGTGCTCGACTGCCCAGATGATGTTCTGCGGTCCCCACGCGGCGTCGCCGCCGAAGAACACACCCTTTCGCGACGACTCGAAGGTGACCTTGTCGATCACGGGCATGTTCCACTTGTCGAACTCAATGCCGATGTCGCGCTCGATCCACGGGAACGCGTTGTCCTGCCCGATGGCGAGGATGACTTCGTCGCATGGAATGATGACGGTGTCGATGATGGTGCTGGTCTGCTTGCCGCCTTCCTCACTCCAGGCAAGGCGCTCGAATGCCATGCCCACCAGTCGCCCACCCTCGACCACGAAGCGCTTCGGCGCGTGGTTCTCGACGACCTCGATGCCTTCCTCGCCGGCATCCTCGAGCTCCCAGGGCGACGCCTTGAAATACGGTCGCGAGCGGCGCGCAACGACCTTCGTGTCCGTACCACCGAGACGGCGCGATGTGCGACAGCAGTCCATCGCCGTATTGCCGACACCGATGATCAGCACCTTCGGCGCAATCTTTTCGATGTGCCCGAAGTGGACGGAGCCGAGCCACTCGATGCCGATGTGGATGTGCTCGCGGGCACCGTCGTCCCAGCGGCCGGGGATGTCGAGCTCCTTGCCCTTCGGTGCTCCACTGCCGACGAAGACGGCGTCGAAGTCGCTCTCGTCCAGCAATCGCTTCAGGCTGTTTACCGGCGTTTCATAGTGCACCTCGGCGCCCATGTCGATGATGCACTGCGTTTCCTCGTCGAGCACGCTCACGGGCAGGCGGAACGATGGAATGTTGAAGCGCATCAACCCGCCGGCCTGCGGCTGTTTCTCGTAGATCACGACCTCGTAGCCGAGTGGCAGGAGGTCGTTCGCGACAGTGAGGGAGGAGGGGCCGGCGCCGATGAGCGCGATCTTCTTTCCGTTGCGGACCAGTGGCGCCTTGGGGAGATAGGCGCTGACGTCGTCGCGGAGGTCGGCGGCGACGCGCTTCAGGCGGCAAATGGCGACCGGCTTGCCATCGATCCGGCCGCGGCGGCATGCGGGTTCGCAGGGGCGGTCGCACGTGCGTCCGAGGATACCCGGAAAGACGTTGGATTCGCGATTGAGGAGGTAGGATTCGGTGTAACGGCCCTGGGCGATGAGGCGCAGGTATTCCGGCACATTGGTGTGTGCCGGGCAGGCATACTGGCAATCCACCACCTTGTGGTAGTGGTGCGGGTTACTGACGTCAGTCGGACCGGGCATCGGGCGTGGCCTCATCGGCGTGAATGACTGATGTTGCTTGCGGTGCAGGGGTGCCGCAAGGCGCGGCGCCGGCGGGTGATTGGTGGAACCGGAGCGGTGCGCCGGAGCCAATGGATTCCCGCGTTCGCGGGAATGACGAACGCGCAGCAGGGACGTCTTCGGCCACCCAAGTGCGTGCAGAGGTCTGCTCTGCGCGCCATCGTGCGCGCATGGTCTCCTTCCTGTTGTCCGCGGACGAGCTGCGCGCGTGATCGTGATGGACCTGGTGCCAGTGCACGAGGAGCTCTCGCAGTTCGTCAACGCCGGGGTCGCCGGTTTCATCCTGAAGGACGCCACGTTCGAGGACTTCGTCGGCACGATCCGGGTAGTAGCGGATGGCGGACGCGTGCTCCCTCCGCGCATGACGGGCACTCTTTTTTCACAGATTGCGCGCCTCGCGGTTCAGCACGACAAGGAGGAGGCGCTGTCGGCGGTGCGCCCTGAGCGGTTTCAGGGCGGAGCACGGATTCCCGCGTTCGCGGGAATGGCGAACATCGGGTTCGGATCAGGATCACCGACACGGGAATAACAAAGGCTTCGTGAGCAATCACGGGGCCATTCTCGGATGCGATACCGCTCACTTCGCTGCTACTCCCTCCTCCACAAAAGGACTACGTCCACAATCGCACATACGGACGATCGGAGCAAAAATGACGTGCACTAACGTCAGTGTATGGCCCATGTCGTGCATTAGAGGCGGCGTACAGCCCATGTCGTGCACGTCGCGAATGGGATGTGGCTCGCCGACGCCGGCATGGAGCCTACGACGCACTCGCGTCCATTCGCACACATAATGCACCACGTCAGGAGGAGTACGATGTCGAGCTTCATGAGGGTCCGCCTTCCGAATGCGCCTGCCTCACGCGCGCGGCTGAGCCGGATCCTCGCCGCGATCACACTCGCCGGATTGTTCACGGCATCGTGCGATGTGCATGGCATTACGGCGCCCGGAACCATCGCGACGCTGACGATCTCCCCGAATCCGCTGAGCCTCGCGATCAACGGCACGCAGCAGTTCGTCGCGGTCGCCAAGGATGCGTCGGGCGCGTTGATCACGACGGCACCTGCGTTCACGCTCGCTTCGGGCGGCGGCGCGATCACCGGATCGGGCATGTTCACCGCTGGCACGACCATCGGCACCTTCGCCAATACGGTCACCGCCACCCTCGGCGGGCTCACGGCCACGGCCACGGTCATCGTCACGGCCGGACCGCTCGCCACCATCGTCGTCACGCCGAATCCCACCACGCTGGCGATTGGCGCGACACAGCAGTACACCGCGGTCGGCAAGGACGCGTCGGGCAACATCGTGTCGTTCACGCCGACGTGGTCCGTCGTCGCCAGCGGCGGCTCCATCAGCAGTGCTGGCCTGTTCACGGCCGGCACGGTGACGGGGACCTTCACCAATACCGTGCAGGCGAGCAATGGCGGGATCACCGGGACCGCGTCGGTCACGGTCACGCCGGGCCCGCTGGCGTCGGTTACCGTAACGCCCAACCCGGTCACGCTGGGTGTCGGCGCAACGCAGCAGTACACGGCCGTCGGCAAGGATGCGAGCGGAAACGTGGTCGCCATCACGCCCGCCTGGACCGTCGCCGCCGGTGGCGGCGCGATCAGCGCCTCCGGCCTCTTCACCGCCGGCACGACGCCCGGCACGTTCACGAACACCGTGAAGGCCACCAGCGGCGCCATCTCGGGCACCGCGACCGTGACTGTTATTGCCGGGTCGCTGGCGACGATCACCGTGACGCCCAACCCGGCCTCCGTCGCCGTGGGCGCAACGCAGGCGTTCACCGCGGTCGGTGCTGATGCCTCGGGCAATCCGGTCGCGATCACGCCGATCTGGACCGTTGTTGCCAGCGGCGGCACGATCGATCCCAATTCGGGAGTCTTCACCGCCGGCACCACCCTCGGCACCTTTACCAATACGGTGCGCGCAACGGTCGGAGCGATTTCGGGCAACGCCACGGTCGTGGTCACGACCGGACCGCTCGCCACCATCACGGTGACGCCGAATCCAGCGACCGTCGTGGTCAACGGCACGCAGACGTTCACGGCCGCCGGCAAGGACGCCGGTGGTAATCCCGTCGCGATCACGCCAGTGTGGGCCGTCGTGAACAACGGTGGCACCATCACCGCCGGAACGGGTGTCTTCACTGCGGGCACGGTGCCCGGCACCTTCACCAACACGGTGAGGGCCACGAGCGGCGCCATCGCCGGCTTCGCGACCGTCACGGTCACGGCAACGGCACCGGCACTCGCCACGATCACGGTGACGCCGAATCCGGCCACGGTGCTTGCGAACGGCCAGCAGCAGTTCGCGGCCGTCGGCAGGGATGGCAACGGCGCACCCTTCCCGATCACGCCAGTGTGGGCGGTCGTGAGCGGTGGCGGGTCCATCAATCCGTCGACCGGTGTCTTCACGGCCGGCGCGGTTGCCGGCACGTTCACCAACACCATTCGGGCGACGAGCGGCGCTGTCTCGGGCTTCGCCACGGTCACGGTGACCGTCGTGGCGCCGACGCTGGCCACCATCACCGTGACGCCGAACCCGGCCACGGTGCAGACCACCGGCACGCAACAGTTCACCGCCGTGGGTCGTGATGGGAACGGAGCAATCTTCCCCATCGTCCCGGTGTGGACGGTGGTGAATGGCGGCGGCAGCATTGATCCGGCCACGGGCCTCTTCACCGCCGGTGCGGTTGCGGGAACGTTCCTGAATACCGTGACCGCGACGAGTGGCGTCATCTCTGGGACAGCCACCGTCAACGTCACGGCGTCGGCTCCGACACCGGTGATCAACCTCGGGAGCGCCGCCGCTAACGGCATCATGGCCGGCACGGCGTTCACCTGCGTCAGCCTCGGCATCATCAACGCCGATATCGCCATCAGCCCGGGCAACACCGTCACCGGATTCCCGCCCTGCGTGATCACCGGGGTGCAGCACCTCGCGGACGCGGTGGCCGCACAGAACCAGATCGACCTGACGGCGGCGTATAACGTCCTCGCCGGCCTGCCCTGTCCGCCCGCGAACTTCATCGTGGCGAACCTGGGTGGAACGACGAAGCCGGCGGGTGTCTACTGCAGTGCGACGTCGATCGGCATCACCGGCACGCTTACGCTGGACGGTGGCGGTGACCCGAACGCGACCTTCGTCTTCCAGGCCGGTACCGGCCTGACGACGGCGGGCAACATCGTCCTGATCAATGGCGCCCAGGCCAAGAACGTCTACTTCCAGATCGGCAGCTCGGCGACGATCGGTACGGCGTCGCAGATCCAGGGCAACATCCTCGCCCTCACCAGCATCACGCTGGTGGACAATGCCAACCTGCTGGGACGCGCGCTGGCCCGGAACGGTGCCGTGTCCCTTGGCACCAATAACGTCATCACCCTGCCATAACGCCGCGGGCGCTGAAGCCGGACGACCGTTCGGCTTCAGCACCGCAAGGCTTCGACGTCCTACTGGAGATTTACATGTCTATCAAAGCAGTGATAGTTGGAGCGGCGTTGCTGGCGTGGGTTCAGCCAGCCGCGGCGCAGGAGCGGGGCACCGTGGAGTTCGGGGCGTTCGGGAGTGCCGCGTCGTTCGACAATGCGCTCAGCCTGAAGACCGCCTTCGGAGGAGGGGGGCGCGTCGGGATGTATCTCGATCCCATGTGGATCATCGAGTTCGAGGACGCCGAGATGCGCGCCAAGCGCCCGTTGGGCCTCAAGGACGTGAACGTGGGAATCCTGTCTGGACGCCTCGTGACGACGCCCTTCCAGTCCGGCAGGCTTTCACTGCTGGCCGGTGCGGGCGCAGGTGTCTCGACCGAGACGAACTTCCTGCATAGCTACGGCGTCGATGGACTCATCGGCGCGAAGTACGCGCTGACCGACAATGCGTCGCTGCGCGTGGACGGCGTGTGGGACTGGCTCGCGAACCAGGACTGGAAGACGTACAGGAGCGTGCGGATCGGCCTCAGCGTGTTTCGCCATGCCTCGCGGCCGATGCAGGTGGCCGCCATGCCGATGATGCCGATGATGATGCACACCGATTCCGTGAGTGCCGACGAAATCCGTCGCCTTCGCGATCGCGACGCCGCCTTGCGCGCCCTGCGCGATTCGCTCCGCAACCTTCCGCCCCCAATCACGCCGGCAGAAGTCGAGGTGATGCAGGCACAGATCCAGTTCGCCTTCGACAAGTCGGACCTCACCGATGCGTCACGCGCAATCCTCGATGCGAAGCTCGCCGTGTTTCGCGCCAATCCAACGATGTCGATCGTGATGGTGGGCTACACGGACGTGAAGGGCACGGACGCATACAACATGGCGCTCGGCGAACGCAGGGCCGAGGCCGCGAAGCAGTACCTGGTCTCGCATGGGGTGGAGTCGAACCGCATCATCCTGGAGACCAAGGGTGAGCGGGCGCAGATGCCCAATTCCGCCGGTGTTGCGGGCGAGGCCGAGAATCGCCGGGCCGTGTTCCGCCTGCTGATCGCCCCGACCCCGATCGTCAACCCGTAAGGATCGCCGGACCGGGCTGCAACCTCAGCTCAGCGAGTTCGTGCCGGTCGCCCATGTGGCGGCCGGCACGTCTCGATCATGGACGGCACGTGGGTTCCGGGAACCCGATCGATGCGACCCAGCAAATTCAGCTATGCAGAGATCCTGCAGGCGCTGGCACAGGTGAGGGCGGGTACCCCAGCGCTGCACGTGTGTCGGGCGCTTGGCATTACCCAGACAACGTTCTACCGATGGCGCGCGAAGCACGACGGCGTCGCCGTGAAGGAGGAGCAGGAGGTAGACAAGCTGCGAACCGAGAACCATGCGTTGAAGCAGATCGTGGCGGAGTTGCTGCTGGCGAAGCTCGCCTGAATGCTCGACTAGCGTCTACAGTGGTTCCGTACCCTCACTCAGGACGCGCAGGTAGCGCTCGTAGCTGAACACGCGATTGCGCTTCCGCCCGGTGGTCTCCCGCGCGATGCCCATTTCTTCCAGGGTCGCCAGCGCGCGCGTCGCGGTGGCGAATGTGACACTGGCGCGCTTCGCCATCTGCGTCACCGTGGTGACGGGGTGCTCCTGGAGGCACCGCTGAACCTCGAGCAGCGTCAGCGCCCCGCGACCCGTGCCGCGAATGTGGTCCCGGTCTGCGGCTGCGATCTGTGAAAGGCGCTGTGCCGCCTGCACCGCTCCACGGGCACTTTCGATGATCCCTTCCATGAAGAACTCGAGCCACGCTTCCCAGTCGCCCTGTACGCGCACGCGATTGAGCAGCTCGTAGTAGCGAGCGCGGTTGCGCTTCAGGTAGAGACTGAGGTAGAGAAGCGGCTGGCTGAGGATTTTCTCCTCGCAGAGCAGCAGCGTGATGAGGAGCCGCCCGATTCGCCCGTTGCCGTCCAGGAATGGATGAATGGTCTCGAACTGCACGTGGGACAGCGCGGCCTTGAGCAGGGTCGGTGTGCGCTCGCGATCGTCGTGGAGGAAGAGCTCGAGCGACCCCATGAGCGACGGGACTTCGCCGGGCGGCGCGGGGATGAATTTCGCGTTGCCCGGACGCGTGCCACCAAGCCAGTTCTGCGACCGCCGAAAATTCCCGGGATCCTTGTCTGCCCCGCGCCCCTTGGAGAGCAGGACCTCGTGCATCTCCCGTATCAATCGGTTCGACAGGGGGAATCCGGCCGAGAGCCGAGCGAGTCCGTGCTGCATGGCGGCCACATAGCTCGAGACTTCCACGACGTCGTCCATCGGGACGCCGGGCATTTCGTCGGCTTCGAACAAGAGCAAGTCGGAGAGCGATGATTGCGTGCCCTCGATTTGCGACGAGAGCACCGCCTCCTTCCGGACGTACATGTAGAGAAAGAGGTGCGTGTCCGGCAGCAGCGCGCTCACGCTGTCGAGTCGCCCGAGGTTGAGCATCGCGTCATCCATCAACTGGCGGAGTGACGGACTGATCTCCAGTGGAGGGCTCGGGGGGAGTGCGTGGGGCATGAAGGCCCGCACGCGCTCGTCTCCCAGCGTGGAGATGGTCAGATAGGTGCCGGACGGACCTCGCTGCACGCGGTGCCTATTTCACTGGGTACAATAGTGTTGTCGGTTATTATAATATATGTGTGTTAGCTATAATAAGAAGTGAGCGCTGAACAGAAAGCACAACAGGCCATGCACCGTGTTGCGCGGTGCACGCTGAACCGCATCACGCGATAGGCTTCACCGGCTTGATCTCGACGGCGGGTATCCCGAGCTCCTTCAGCAGTGCATTGAACGCCGAGAGGTCGCCGGCTTCGAGCGCGCGGACGCGGTCGAACTGCGCCTCGATCTTTCCGGAAAGGTCCTGGTAGATCGCCTCGCCCTGCGACGTCGGTCCCTGCTCGAAGCTCTGCGCCATCCGGTTCACATTGAGCATCTGGTTGTAGAGCTTCACCGGATAGTGCAGCGTGATCTGGTCGGCCTGCGAGTGGACGTCCGCCAGCTCGCCTCGAATCGCCTCGAGGCGCGCCCGCAGTGACGCCGCCAGGGATTTCACCCGTGCGTTGTCCTTCACGCGCGATGATGCGGCGGTGATCTGCGACTTCATCTCCTCGATGCGCTCGACCTCGCCCACGAGGGCATTGAGCCTTGCGACCGCCCGCTTCTGGATGTCGTACGAGGCAGCAAGCTCGGCCTGCGTCGATCCGACGCGCGGATCGTCGACGACGGTGAAGGGACGCGAGCGGACTTGTCCGTCGGCGGTCACGCGTATCGTATATGAGCCCGGCACGATCATCGGGCCCTCCGTCGTGCCCTCGTCGTTGATGATGTCCTTCAGCTCCTTCACCCCGGGCTCGCGCAGGTTCCACACGAAGCGGTTGAGGCCGAGCCTAGCGTGGACGACCGAGTCGGCGGGTAGGTAGGCCGCGCTGTCCGACTCGATGCGCTTCCGCATCGATGACTGCCCAGTGGTGTCGTAGGCCGTGAGCCGCTTCAGGGAATCGGCGGCACTGTAGGCGAGCTTCATCGAGTCCACCTTCGGCGCGGACGAATCCGGCGACGTGAAGGTCCGCAACACGGTTCCCGTGGCATCGAGGAACTCGAGCTTCACCGACCCCTTTGGCCGACCCTTGAGCCAATAGTCGACCGCCACGCCCGGGAGTGGATTCTCACCGGATTCCACACCGCTGCGTCCGCGACCACCCTGCCAGCGCACAGCGGTCGCCGGCGCAAACACGTGGACGGGCGCCGAGCGGATGCTGTCGTTGACCTGGCGCAGCGGGGAGATGTCGTCCATGATCCAGAAGGACCGGCCATGCGTTGCCGCGATGAGGTCCGCGTCCTTGATGGCGAGGTCGCGCACGCTGACGCGCGGCAGGTTGAGCTGGAGTGGCTGCCAGTGCGCCCCATCATCGAACGAGACGTAGACGCCCGTCTCCGTGCCGGCGAACAGCAGCCCTCGGCGCACCGGATCCTCGCGGATGACACGTGTGTATGCGCCGGTCGGAATTCCCGCGTCGATGTGCGTCCAGGTCTTTCCATAGTCGGACGTCTTCAGCAGGTATGGCTTGAAGTCGTCCTGCTGATACCGATTCGCCGCCACGTACACCGTGCCTGCATCATGATGGCTCGGCTCCACGATGCTCATCTTGGTGAACGGCGGGAGGCCCGGCGGCGTGACGTTCTGCCACGTGGTGCCTCCGTCACGCGTCACGTGAATCAGCCCATCGTCCGAACCGGCCCAGATCAACCCTTTCATCAACGGCGACTCGGCCACCGCGAACGCCATGGCGTACCACTCGGTGCCCGTCATGTCTCCATGAATCGGACCGCCGGAGCGCTCGAGGGTCTTCGGGTCGGCGCGGGACAGATCCGGTGAGATCTTCGTCCACGAGTTGCCGCCGTTGGTCGACTTGAAGAGGTACTGCGCGGCAGTGTAGAGCGTATTCGGCTCGTGCTTCGAGAAGAAGAGGGGAAAGGTCCAGGCGAAGCGATACGGCACGTCCTTCGCGCCGTAACCGTCGTAGTTGTCGAGCCACACGGCGACGTTGCGTTCGCGCTGCGTCTTGCGATCCTGGCGCCAGATCTCGCCCATGTAGCCGCCACCGTAGGTGATGTCGGGATTCGCGGGATCGATGGCGATGTATGCGCTCTCGCCGCCGGCGGGCGCGTACCAGTCCTGGCGTGTGATCGAGCCACCGTCGCTCCGGCTCGCGATCGAGACGGACGAGTTGTCCTGCTGCGCGCCGTAGATGCGATAGGGAAACTGGTTGTCGGTGATGACGTGGTAGAACTGCGAAGTCGGCTGGTTCATGATCGTGGACCACGTGGCGCCGCGATCGAAGCTGATGGTGCCGCCGCCGTCGTTCGCATGCATCATCCGCTTCGGATCCTTCGGGTCGATCCAGAGCAGGTGGGTATCGCCGTGCGGCACCTGGATACGCGTCCACGTCTTGCCACCGTCCGACGAGCGCCAGGTGCCGAGGTTGTTGACGTAGACGGTGTTTTCGTCCTGCGGGTCGGCGGTGATGGTGGAGTAGTACCAGGCGCGCACCTGCCAGCGCTGGTCGCCGCTGGTGCGCTGCCAGTGCGCGCCGGCGTCGTCCGAGCGGTAGATGCCGCCGCGCGGTACGCCGGCGGAGTCGGGTGCCTCGACGGTGGCGTAGATGCGTCGCGGGTTGGCCGGTGAGATCGCGACGCCGATGCGACCAAGCGCCGTGTTCGGGAGGCCGGGATTGGCGGAGATGTCGGTCCAGGTGTCTCCAGCGTCTGTCGACTTGTAAAGACCAGAGTGGCCGCCGCCGGACGTCATGCCCCACGGAGTGCGACGGATGTGCCACATGGCCGCGTAAAGCATACGGGGGTTGGATTGATCGAGGGCGATATCGATCGCGCCCGTGGAGTCATCGACGAAGAGCGATTGCGTCCACGTCTTGCCGCCGTCGGCGGTCTTGTAGACGCCGCGCGACTTGTTGGCACCGAACGCGTGCCCGATCGCGGCGACGTACGCGATATCCGGGTTCGTGGGATGCACGCGGATCGCGCCGATCTGCTGTGTGTCGTCGAGGCCGAGGTGGCTCCATGTCTCACCGCCATCGGTGGTGCGATAGACGCCGGTGCCGTAGGTGAGATCCTCGCGCAGGCCGGATTCGCCGGTGCCGACGTAGATCACGTTCGGATCGTTCGGCGCCACGGCGAGGGCACCGACCGACGAGATCTCCGGCGCGCTGCCCTTCACGCGAAAGTCGGTGATGTTGGTCCAGCTCTGGCCGGCATTCGTCGTCTTCCACACGCCGCCGTTCGCGCTGCCGAAGTAGAACGTACGCGGCTCGACGTACGATCCGGCGACGGCAACGGAGCGTCCACCGCGGAATGGACCGATGTTGCGCCAGCGCAGGTTGGGGAATGCCGAACGGGCGAGGCGGGACGTGGTGTCGGTCGCCGTGGGCCGCTGGGCGGTGGCGGCCGTCGAGAGACCGGCGGCGATGAGGAGCAATGCGGCGCGGCGAAGTGGGATCGAGTGCATGATGCAAGATAGGACGACAGGACGAGTGCGGGATAGGAGGACGGCCGCGCCTCCATCCTCCCCGAACTGGAACGCGTGATCAGCGCGGAACTGGGGGTCAGGGCCTTACTCGACCTTTTTTGTCGCCTCTCCTCGATCGTCCAGCCGGCGTTGCGGGCCCTGGCCTTTCGGACGTCGCCGCGGAGGCTCGGCGTCGAGGAGCAGCATCGCGTATTCCGCCACGGAAAGATCCTGCCAGTCGCGCGGCCATGCGAGCAACTCGACGACGATGTCACCGGCGGTGAAGCGAAGCACCTTCTTCGTGGCGAGCTCGTTGTCGAGGCACTCGTGGATGCGTACGGTCCATTCCCGACCCGCCCGACTCCGGAACGTGCGCCGGGATCCGGACTCGGCCACGGCTTCCCGCTCGATGGCCGCCGCTGCGATGGCCCGATATTCACCGCTCGCACTCCTGGCCCGACGACGCAACACCGGGGATGCCTTGGCGCAGAGCTCTTCGAGCTGGGGAATGTCGAAGTCGACCCAGTCGTGCGGATACGGAGCATGCAGCCGGCGCTTTTCCCGCTTCGACTCGAACACGAGCCAGCCGTCGTGCATTTCGCCGAGATACTCCTCGTCGCGGGCGAGCGGGTGCATCTGGGCGGGGGTGACGTCCCACACGCTCCACTCGACGCGGCGGCTGTCCGTGTATTCGCGTATTGCCAATGATGGCCTCGCTCGTGGGATTGCTGAGGCTGACCAGAAGGATCGTAATATGCTGGCTTGCCTTGCCGCGTGCCCCGCTTGGCGCAACTTGGGTGAGCGTTAAACGAGTTCGACGTCAATCCTCATGCAGGTACGTTCACATGTCCCACAAGAAGCTCGCGATCCTCGGTCTGCTCGTCGCGACCTGTCTCGCGCGGTCCGTCGCGGCGCAGGCAGTGTCGCCCCGCGCTGCAGTGATGCCCGATTCCGCGCAGATGAGCGCCATGATGGGCATGGCGATGCGACGGATGCAACCGGCGCAGTTCGTCCTGGATCACCGCGCTGATCTCGCGCTCACGCCCGAGCAGGTCCCCTTCCTGGAATCGCTCGTTCTCGCCCAGGTCGATTCAACGCGCGTCCGTACGGAGCGCCGGCTCGCGAATGCCAGGGCGGCCACGCGCGATCCCGTCACGGTGCGGGCAGGAAGCACGATGATGTGGACGGGTACCATAGACGAGGCGGCGATCAGGGAGCTCGCGCGAAAGCAGGCGGAGCAGTCAGCTGAGATCCAGATCGACATGGCCCGTGATCGGCACGCCGTTGGCGCGATGCTGACGCCAAGCCAGCTCTCGATGCTCGGCAGGATCGAGGCCTCGGACATGATGTCGCCTTTTATAGGTCGCGCCGTGGGTGTCGTGCGCTCCCCGGCCGTGGCACCGGATCGCCCGTACTTCGACTTCCAGGTCGAGAAGCACGTTAGCCAGCAACCGGGAACGAGCGGTCCGAAGTATCCGGACGCACTGCGCGCGAGCGGCACGAGTGGGGAGGTACTCGCCCAGTTCGTCGTGGACACCGCCGGCCATTACGAAGACGGCAGCTTCAAGGTGCTGCAGTCAACCCATGCGCTCTTCACCCAGGCAATGCGTGATGCGCTACCCCGGATGCGCTTCATTCCCGCAGAGGTGGGCGGCGCGAAGGTGCGGCAGCTCGTGCAACTGCCGTTCATCTTCACGCCCGGAATGAAGTAGGCGCAACGTTCAGGTGACGCGAACGTCGATTGGCAGCGTGTGGTGCACCATGTAGTTCTCGTGGTTGGCATCATGCGCCATGGGCTGGACGCGTCCCGCTGAATCGGTCGCGCGCGCCATGAGCGTGCACGTCCCCACGGTGGCCGGCGTCCACGCGAACTCCCACGCCTGCCATGCGTTCGCGTCGGGCGCTGCGCCGAGTGACGCGGCGGTCCACGTGCGGCCGCCGTCGGTGCTGAGGTCCACGGATGTGATTACCGCATCGGACGTCCACGCTGCGCCGAACACGCGATAGGGGACGCCCGCCATGACCTCCTCGCCAGGATAGGGCCGGGCGATCTCCGACTTCACCTGGAGGGTCGTTACGGGAACCCGCTCGACCTCCCCTGTATCCGCGCGCTTCCAGAATGTGTACTCCGCGCTCTGGAAGAAGCCGGTGAATGGGCGCGTCGCGATGACGATGCGGGAGAGCCATTTTACCGACGTGACTCCGTACCAGCCGGGTACGATGACACGCAGCGGTGCGCCGTGGTCCAGCGCGAGCGGTTGCCCGTTCATCTCGTACGCGAGGATGACGTCGGGGCGCATGGCGGTGGCGAGGGGCACGCTGCGCGCGAAGTGGATGTCGGCGTCGTTGGGGAGCTTGTGCTCTGGTCCGTGATCGGCGCCCTCGAAGACGACGTCCACCGCGCTCGCCGTCAGTCTGGCATGCGCGAGCACGTCGCGCAGGGGCACACCGGTCCACATGGCGCATCCGACACCACCGAGTTGCCACTGCACGCTCGATGGAAAACCCTGCATGAAAGCGCGTCCGTTGCCCGCACACTCCAGCACCGCGGACACGGTCACGGCGGGCATCGCGCGCAGTGCGTCGAGCGACAGCGTGAGCGGCGCGTCCACTGCTCCGTCGATGTGCACGGACCACGATAGCGGGTCAATCTCGGGGACCGGGAAGTGATGGCGAATGAAGAAGCGATCATTCGGCGTCACTGGCTGTGACTCGGCGAAAGGGAATTCGACGACGAGCGGGGACTCGCTGCGTGTGATTGGCGCGGTGGGGACTGTCACAGTCATGGTCCAGGGTGGTCTCAGCCCGCGCTCGATAGCGCAAAATAATCCGGGTCGTGCAACCCGGCCGGCCGCGCGCTCGCCGGCCGTTCGTCCTGCCCGCGAGTCCGGGCTCCTGACGAGATCATCAGACGCCGGACGTCACCCGGCGCGCGTCGGCGAGCACCTCGTCGAATCGTGCCTCGAGCGCCGGGTTCACCCCGCGCAGGTGCGCCACGACGCGCTCGGCCCAGTTGAAGTATTCCATCCGTCGGTCGACGGACCAGTCGGGCGGCGGACGATGGGCGATGTCGTGCACGTTGTTCGTC
>JBBQFW010000066.1:0-15701 GCA_038322445.1 Gemmatimonadales bacterium | reverse complement strand
TCCTGACCGCGACCGTCGCGAGGCCTTGGCCGAGCGTGCGGCCGGCCAGCTGGCGCCAGTGTGCGGGCTGGTAACAGGGCGTGAAGACGCGGGTCATGTGACGATGCTGTGGAGCGTCTCCAGGTCTGCGCCCGCAAGCTTTTGCGTGGATGCGGACGGGTGCGCGCTCGTGCTCGGCGATGCGCTGCCGCGCGGCGCGTCGGAGCGCGCGACGGCGCGTGAGCTGAGCGAGGCCTGGCTCTCGCCGAGCGGAAAGCCTACGGTGTACGACGGATTCTACGCGGCCGTCGCGTCGCGCAACGATGTGCTCCTCGCGGGCGGCGACGTCCTCGGCCTTTTCCCGATCTGCTACGCAACGAGTGGCGACGTGCTCATCATGGGATCCGCGAGCGCCACGTTCGGTTTGCACCCGCTGTTCGGTCATGCAATGGACGTCGAGGCGATGTTTGGGCACCTGTTGACCGGCGGCCCGTTCGATGGCCGGACGATGCGCAAGGGCGTGCACCGGCTTGCGGCGGGCTCGCTGCTGCGGTGGTGCAATGGCGTGGCGCGGGAGGTGGCGCACTACGTGCCGCCAGCGGCGCGCGTGACCGGAACGCCGACGTTCGCATCCGAACTGGAGCGGTATGATGCAGCGGTCGACCAAGCGGTAGGTCGACATGGAGGACTGCATCCGGATATCACGGTGCTGCTCTCGGGCGGTCGCGACTCGAGGCTCCTCGCGGGCTATCTCGCGCGCACAGGCATCAAGGCGCGTGCGCTCACCCTCGGTGCCGCGACGGATCACGATGCATCATGCGCGGCCGAGGTGGCCCGGACGCTCGGGATGAAGCGAAAGCGGGAGGAGATTCCATACGGTGAATTTCCCGACTATGCGGACCGCAACGCGCACTGGGAAATGCTTGCCGGCGGCATGAGCACGGTGCACACGTGGGGTACGTCGGACATCCTGCGCGAGAAGGGGGGCGCCGTGCTTTCAGGCTATGTGTTCGAGGCGCGGCAGATCACCCCATTGCCGCACGACAGTGCTGGCATGCTCGCGTGGACATACGGTCACGCGATTGCGCCCGAGCGATTGCGCGCACTCGTGGTCGAGCCGCTCCGACCGGTCGTCGACGCGGTCGCCGCGGCCGTACGCGCGCGACTGGCATCGATGTCCAGCGAGACAGGCGGCGATGTCGATGCCGAACGATCGTGGCGGTGGCTGCTGGCGGTGTATGCGCGCTTTCATTCCGGCGCGGTGCCGTGGCGGCTGTCGTTTGGCGCGTGGCCGGTGTTGCCGATTCTCGACCAGGCGCTGCTGGAGATGATGCTCAGCATGCCTCCCGAGTTCCTGGCGAGTCGCAGGATGCAGGACGCGGTGCTGTGCGCACGATTTCCCGAGCTCGCGCGCCTGCCGCTCGACCGGAACTCGAACGACGTCAGCCCGCTCGTGCCGACGCTGCGTCAGCGCGTGAGCTCGGCATTCGGACGTGCGAGACCGGGCGGCGAGGAGACCGAGCGACGCTACTATGCGCGCATGTACGACTTCGACAATGCGGGATGGCGCGCCATCCGGCGCGCGGCGGAGCCGGGGCGCGATGCAATGACGCAATGGTTCGATCGGACGGTGCTGGTGTCGATGGTTCCGGCACCTCAGACTGCCGCGGCACACGCCGACCCAATCGCGGCGGGGTTCGCGCCGAAGATGCTCACCGGCTTCATGCGCGCTTGCGTCACGGGAGACTTGAATCCGTGAGGGTGGGCGCGTGGCAGGGTGAACGACGCGGCGGAGCCCTTCGTCTCTCGGCCCGCATCACGTGGGAGGATCGCGACCGCGCGGACGACACGCTCTGGTTCGAGTGGCCTGAGGCGCTCGCCGAAAGTGTGCGCGCCGAGGCGGATGCGGCACTCGTGGCCCTCTATCCGCTGGCGATGTACATGCGGGAGCGCCGGTTGAAGATCGACGGCGCCGTCACGTCGCGCCTTGGCGACGGCGTGCGGAGCGCGATGGCCGTGATCGCCGAGCAGTGGCCCGCTCACCAGCCGGTGGCGCTCGACATCACGCATGGCAGGGGCTCGCGCGCACCGGGTGACCGCGAGGCCGCCGTGTGTTTCTCCGGCGGTGTGGATGCCCTTGCGGCGGTGCAGGCCAACGTGAGTACGACGCCGGTGGGAGCATCGGAACGATACGCGAGCGCACTCTTCGTCTTCGGTCTCAATACCTTCGACTTCGTCGAGGGCATGCCGAGCGCGGACCGACTCGTCGCCCATGAGGTGCACGCCGCGAGGCTCGCGGCCTTTGTCGAATCGCTCGGCATGACGCTCCTGCGTTGCTCGACCAACCTCCGGTCGCTCTTTCCCAGCTTCGACGCGTGGTGGGAAGTGGCGAGCACCTCGTATCTCGCTGCCGTGGGGCACCTCATGCGTCCGCGCATTGCCTCACTGGCGATGGGAAGTGCGGGCCGCGGCAGCGTGGTCGGCGTGAGTCCGCACCCGCTCATCGATGCACTGCATGCAACCGATGCGCTCAGCGTCCACGGTGCGCAGGCCATGATGACGCGACTCGAGAAGGTGCGACGTCTGACTGTGTGGCCTGAAGGGCTCGCCGTGCTGCGGGTATGTCTGCTGATCGACCTTCCCGATGGCGGGCGGCTCAACTGTGGCACGTGCGAGAAGTGCGTGCGCACCATGCTCGAGTTGATCGCGATCGGCGACGGTGCCCTGGCGCGGGCGCCCTTTCCCGTCAGCGACGTCGACGCCAGCCTCGTTGGACGCGCCCTTGGCTCGTCGCACGGTCGCGCGTATGTCGCCGAGCTGGCGCCGATGCTCGCCGCACAAGGTCGCAACGACCTTGCCGACGCGCTCACGCACGGGCTGCGGCAGCATGCACGCACGACGCCAGCGTGGTGGCAGCGCTGGCGAGCCTGACGCGCGTGGGAGGCTAACGACGCAGCGACCGCAGACCCAGCACGTTGCCGATCGCCTCGCTGCGCTGGATCAGATCCTCGATCCAGATCTCGGGCGGCGCGGTGCGTGACGTCCACGCGTGGCGGAGTGCACAGGACGCGGCGCGCCACCAGGTGCGCACCGGCACTCCGGCAACGCGCACGCCGGGATACGGGAAGTGCTGTGCGCGATAGAATCCGTATGCACAGCTGTGGCGCACGATGAATTCCGTCGACGCGCGCTCGGCGCCGAGGAGGTGTGTCACTCGCGCGCCCGGGACCCAGCGACCATCGCAGCCTGACGTCAGCATCGCGAGCATCACCTTGGTCTCCTCGGAGCCGCGGTGCGGGTGGTCCGGATGCCGGCCGAGTGTGGTGTCATAGGAGAAACGACGCTGTTCGGCTGCGCGAATGGCGTAGTTGGTACCGAAGGGCAGCGTCTCTTCGCGCGCCACGAGCGGTGCGTCCGCATCGCCAAGCTCGCGCTGCGCGTAGAGCGGGGCCACGCGAGGCAGGACCCGCACAAACCACTCGGGCAGTGGCGCATCGAAGGCGACGTCAATGGGACCGCCGAACACGGCCGCGTTCGGCCACGCCTCGAACGCCGCCAGGTATGCGGCCAGCCAGTCGGCGTGCGGCACGGCGTCGTCGTCGATCCAGAGGATGTAGTCGCCACGCGCCTCTGCAACGGCGCGGTTGCGCGCATGGGACAATCCGGGTTGCGACTCGAGCGCCATGCGAACCGGCAGCCGATCCACGTAGCGAGCGACGACGTGTGAGGTTGCATCGGTGCTCGCATTGTCGACGACGAGCACCTCCCACGAAGTCGCATCGGGGACGCGCAGACCGCACAGGCTCTCGAGTGCGCGCGCCAGCGTCGCCGCGCGATTGCGCGTGCAGATGACCACGGTGGCGCGAACGTCAGCCATGCAGCGCGGAGAGGAACAAGCGCGCGTGGGCCATGGCCTCTTCTGGCGACGTCGCCAGCCGGACGAGCGGAGATCGAACCGTCCACTCCGCCGCAAAGCGATGGACCTTGCCGTAGGTGTTGTCCAGCACGACGTGCGGAATGCCGAGCAGCAGTGCCAGGATGTGCCCGTGCAATCGATCGGTGATGACGACGCGCGCCGAGGACAGCAGTGTCACCCCGCGCTTCATGCGTGAGCGGGCGAGGATCGGCTGCGTCATCGCGAGTGCGGGCCAGCCGAGCCGACGAAGGCGCGGGCGGCGCTGCGAGTCCCAGCGCAGACGGTCGGTCCACGCGATGAGGGGCGTCTTCTCCTCCTCCAGCCAGTCGATGACATCAGGGTTGGCAGTCGGCGCGCGCTCGTCGGCGGAACGCATGGGCGCGCGTTCGGATGTCCGGCTATCGCGGCGCACGACGTCGCCCAAAAGATTCGCCGCCGCATCCGGCCAGAGATCTTCCTTGTCCTTGCGCTTGAGCCACAGGATGTCGCGCGTCGGGGTGACCGGGCGGGGCAGCGCGCCGAGTGCGAAGGCCATGTCCGGCACGAGGAGCGTGGGCGCGCGGAACTCGCGCCGGATGACGGCCAGGCTCGCGGCGTCGCGCACGAGGATGGTGACGTCGGAATGGGCATTGAATACCGACCGCGATCGTGCAAGCGTGTCCGCACGCTCGAAGTGCACGCTTTCCGGCAACTGGATGATACGATTGCGCGGAAAGTCGGCGACGACGCGCTCGCGGAAGAGCAGGTGTCGTTCCCAGAGATCGCCGAAACTGCCGCCACCTGTGAAGAGGATAGTGCCGGTGCCAATCCTCCGACGCAGCGCATCGCGGTCATACGTTTCGGCGTCGCAGGTATATGACGGCGACGGCGCACCGAGTGCGCGCAGCGCGGCATGCGCGCCGAGCCAGATGGCGCTGTCACCGACGTTGCCGTGCGCGGGAAAGTCGAGGAGCGCGACCGACGGCACCTCCGCGAGGAGCGGGCTCAGTGCGGACAGGAGCGTATCGCGCACCGCGGTCACGACCGCGTCAGCCATCCGATACCACCTGCATTGACGGCGCGAGCCACACGCTCCCGCTCGAGCCATCGGTGCCGACGACTTCGACGATCGTCGAGGGTCCCTGCGCCCACTCACGCTTGCTTCCGCTGTGCCAGACGACGCACTGCAATCGATACGCACCGGGCCCGAGGTTGAGCGCGATGGAGACGGCGAGGGCGAAAGAGCCCGACTTCGGCAGGTCGAGCGAGCCGGCGGTCGCGTGCACGGCGCTCACGTGCGACTCGTCCGGCATGCGGCGCACCCGCACGCCGAGCGTGATGTCGTCGTGCAGTGGCGCGAGCACGCTGGCGCGAATCGCCAAGGTGATCCGCGTGCCCTGCGCGTGCGAATTACCAGTCGGTGCGACGTCCATCCCGTCCAGTCGAATGGGGCATGGGCCGAGGTCGCGCGGCGGAGTGAAGGAGCCGTCGATGTAGGCGTCCACGCAATCGCGCGCCGACCCTTCGAACGCCACGGTGCCGTGGCGCAACAACAGGGCGCGATGACACAGCGTGGCCACCCGTTCGAGCTGGTGTGACACCATGACGACCGGTATGCCGCGCTTTACCTCTTCTGCCAGTCGACCGAACGCTTTCGCCTGGAACGCGCGGTCACCAACGGAAAGCACTTCGTCCACCAGCAGGACGTCCGGCTCCGCGTGCACGGCGATCGCGAAGCCGAGTCGTGCGTTCATGCCGCTGGAATAGCGCTTCACCGGCGTGTCCAGGAACGCTTCCACTTCGGCGAACGCCACGATCGCGTCAAAGCGCTGCCGAATGTCGGCTCGCGAGAGGCCGAGGATCGCCCCCTGGAGATAGATGTTCTCGCGTCCGGTAAGGTCGGGATGGAAGCCCGCCGCCAGCTCGATCAACGCGCCGATCCGGCCATGCACGTCCACTCGCCCCTCGTCGGGCGCGAGCAATCCCGTAAGCAGTCGAAGCACCGTGGATTTGCCCGCGCCGTTCGGTCCGATGACGCCGAGCACTTCGCCCGGCTCCACGCGAAAGGACACGTCGCGGAGTGCCCAGAAATCATCGCTGTCCGCCAAATGCGCCCCCCGCCCGATGATTGCGCGGCCGAGCGCCGGCAGCAGCTCGCGCAGTGAGTCGGCGCGCGTGCCTCGCTTGAAGCGCTTGGACACATGCGAGAACTCGACGAGAGCGATCGCGTCAGTCAATCCAGCCTCGCATCAGCCGGCGCTCGAGCGTATCCGCCCACCGACGCGCAAGCGGCTGCGCGCGCAGTGTGCGCACGAGCGCCAGTCGTCGCATCAGTTGCTGCGAGCCGGCGAGCGAACGAGTGACCGCCTTGACGATGTCCGGCCGGCCCGCGCGGAGGGCGAGGTCGATGACGTAGCCGAACTGGCGAAAATCGAAGTCGTAGCGACAGAAGACGTGCGCAGCACGCTCCATGTCCAGCGACGCACGATCGAACGTCGCACACTCGTCCAGCACGCCGAGCGCGTCGAGCGCGAGCATGGTGCGATAGCAGTTGTTGCATTCGCCGCAGTTGTCGCCGGCAGTGGACTTCCAGCAGACCCGCAAGTGCCGCAAGGCGATTGCGGAGCGGGACACATACGCGGTCTTCTCCGCGCGCATGAATGCCGCGCCGTCATGGAGGATGCGCACCACCGATGAGGTGAACATCGGATCGGTGAGCGGGTGCGAGCCCCAGAAGCGCAGGTCGCGATACCCGGCTGACGAGCCGATGAGAATGGTGTCGTACCGTGCGCCAAGGGCGTGGCCGACGCCGGCGAGCGCAGCGCCGTGCGAGAGCCGGGGCCAGTCGGTGGCACCAAAGCGGGTGTCGCGCAGGTTGCTCGCCGCGAGCACCAGCCGCTTGTGAAGCGAATCGGCCGCACGCTGGAGCGAGGATGTGACGTGGGTCCACGCGGCCATGTTCGCGAGGGGCACGTCGAAGCCGTGGATGTAGAGCAGATCGGAGATCCGCACCGTGCTCGGCGTGCCTTCCCCCGCGTCGTGCCGGAGGACGGTGAAGAACGAATCGACTCCCCCGGTGAACATCGAGGCGGCGATACGTCCGGACGCAGCAGGTGCGGCAGTCGCGGGCGCGTCGATGCGCACGTCGTCCAGCTGTGGATACCATGAGCACCACACCCGCACGACCTCGCGCACACGCTCGAGCAGGAGGGCATCCACCGGCGCGTCGAGCTGCAACGCCTCGTGCCGCAAGGACGCCAGCGGCGCAAGCCACGCCAGGAAGGAATCGCCGGAGACGGTCAGCGCTTCGGCATCCTGATCGCGCACTTCGAGCCATACGTCCTCGGTCACGCCATCGACATCGCTGTGGAGGGCACCCGTGAGGCGCGTCCAGCCCGACAGCCGTGGTGATGCCACAAGGCGCACGTTCGACAAGGTCAGCGTCACGCCAGCTCCGCGAAACGAGGCTCGGCGCGCTGGAACAGCAGACCTCCTGCCGCGAGCGTGATGACCGCCACGGCGATGCTCGACGCGAGTGTCCCGGACGGGGGCAACGTGCCGCGCAGCAGGACGTCGCGATACGCATCGATGATGGGCGTCATGGGATTCATCGCGAGCACGGCTCCCGCGATGCCGCCGAGCCGAGGTACGGGGTACAACACGGACGACGCGAACATCCAGAGGGTGACGAGGACCTCGAACACGTATCGCACGTCGTGCCACAGGAGGTTCGCGGCCGCGAGCAGCAGCGCGAGCCCCGTCGTGAAGGCGAGCTGCACGAGCAGGATGACCGGCAGTGCGAGAACGGTCGCGTGTACGGGCACGCCGTAGTACCACATCAGCGCCGCCACCACACAGAGGCTCACCGCGAAGTCCACCGCCGCCACGAGGACCGAGGCGAGTGGCAGCACCTGTCGCTGGAACGCGACCTTCGAGACGAGAAACGCGTTGCCCGACAATGACGACACCGCGCTCCGCAGCGCCGATGCGGTAAAGCTCCAGACCGCGAGCCCCGAGAACGCGTAGAGCGGATACGGCAACCCGGTCTCGAACCGGGCCACGCGCGAGAAGATCAGCGTGAAGATGACGGACTGGAACAGCGGCGTCAGCACCGCCCAGCTCACGCCGAGGAGCGCGTGACGATACCGGACCGTGAGGTCGCGCCGGACGAACGACCAGAGCAACTCGCGCGCGTTCCACACTGCCAGCGCGCCGCTACGCATCCAGAACGCCGTTCATCCGTTCACCGCTCATGCACGCGTGTCTCGCTTCCGTGGATGGATCGTCAAGCTGGCCGCTTGCGCCGGGTGGCGCCAGCCGTGCGGACCGCGGGGCTGGTACCTTTGCCGCATGCGGATCCTGTTCGTCGCGAACGTCACCCCGTGGCCAGCGCACGGTGGCATTCACCTGCGCATCCTCAACCTGCTCGAGCGCACGGCGCAGCGGCACCACGTCGTCCTCGGGTGCCACGTGTGGAACGACGCCGATCGCGAGAGTGTGCGGGAGCTCAACGCGCGCGGCATCCCGACCGTCGGCGGCACGATGTGGTGGGCATCCGCCCGGCATGTGTGGCCGGCGCTCAAGCGGGCACTCCGCGGTATTCCCCCGGAAACCGCGCAGTACCAGGCCGAGGAGATTCATGCGCTGATTCGTGCCGGCGACTACGACGTGATCCACATCGAGGAATCCATTCTCGCGCCGTATCTCGCCTCCGTGCCGGCGGGGAAGGACATCCGCAGCGTCATCACCCTGCACAACGTCCATTTTGTGCAGGGGTATCGTATCGCGTCCATCGAGCCGTTCTGGTGGCGGCGCGCGTGGGTGGGCTTCAGCGCGCGATGGATGGCGTGGTACGAGCCACGGATGGTGGCGGCGTTCGACCGGGTCATCACCGTCACGGAGGACGACCGGCGCGCCCTCCAGGCCGTGGCGCCCGCGGTGCGCGTCGACGTGGTGCCGAATGGCACGGACACCGTGGCGCTTCAACCGCTCCCTGCACACACCGGCCGACCGGCGCTGCTGTTCATCGGCTCGATGGCGTATCGGCCCTGCATCGATGCCGCGACCTGGCTGGTGCGCGAGATCCTTCCGGCCATTCAACGCGAGGTTCCCGACGTCGACCTCTGGATCGTCGGCAGACATCCGACGCCGGAGGTGCTCGCACTCGGCAGCGACCATGTGTTCGTGACCGGCGAGGTCGACGACGTTCGGCCGTACTACGAGCGCTGTACCGTTGCCGTGGCGCCGCTCCGCGCGGGGGGCGGATCGCGGCTCAAGATCCTCGAGGCCATGGCGCTCGGCCGGCCGGTGGTGTCGACCACCATCGGGGCGGAGGGCCTCGACGTCGTGGACGGCGAGCACATCGCCATCGCTGATGATGCCCAGTCGATCGCGGCGCGTGTCCTGGCGCTCCTGGCCGACGAGCATGCCCGGGCATCGATGGTGGCCGCCGCCCGCGCGCTCGTGGTATCCGAGTACGACTGGGACAGCATTGCGGCGGGTCAACTCGTTATCTATCAGGAGCTCCTCGCCGCGATGGCGCCCTCCCGCGAGTGAACGACAGCCCGACTCATGTTCGACGCGACGTACGTCATCAACCTGGATAGGTCCCCGGACCGCTGGGCGCACGCCCGGCGTGTCACGGGCGCCGCCGGCTTTCCCAACGTCATCCGCCTGCCTGCCACAGACGGGGCGGCGCTCGGCGATGCCGGCATCGCGTCGCTCCAGGGGTCCGGAGTGCTCTCCCCGGATGTGTCGCACTTCCACCAGGAGGTGCGTGACGGCGAGATCGGTTGCGCGGTAAGTCACGCCGCCGTGCTGCGTGATATCATTGCGCGCGGATGGTCGACGGCCCTGATCCTCGAGGACGACGTAGACCTTGCGGGCGATGTGCACACCTGGCGGGCACGCTTCGATGCCGCCCGTCACGATCTCCCTGACGACTGGCAGCTCTGGTACCTGTATCGCTGCTTCGACGTGGAGCACCGCGTGGTGCGCCTGACGCCGCGCACCGTGGTACCGTGGACCCCGCAATGCGCCGGCGCATATGCGCTCACGGCGGAGGGCGCGCGCATCCTGCTCGACGCGCTCACGCCGGTCGGGAATGCCGTGGACCGCGTGTACATGGACGTCGTGAAGTCGCGCGCCATTCGCGCCTTCGCGGCCTCGCCCGGGCTGGCGGTGCCTGCGCCGCTGCCGTCGGCCATTCGGCCCAATGGCGACGCCGGACCCTGGGCGCGTGACGGCGTGAATCGCCCACCCGAATACTGGCCGCAGCGCTACCTGGCAGGCATCGGCGAGAGGGATGGCGCTGCGCCACTCCATCGTCGTGCCTGGCATGCCGTCCTCGCGCGATGGCAGCAGTTGCGTGGACCGATGGGACCGAACGAATGAGCGTGCCTGCCGAATTGGACGTGGCACGACGCGTGTTCCTCGTCGTCTGGGGATTCGAGATGTTCGGCGGGCTGGAGCATCATCTCGTCGAGCTGGCGCGCGCGCTCGCGGCGCGGGGCACGGAGGTGGTGGTCTTCTCCGAGGCGCCGCTCTCGCGAGGCAACGCGTACGTGCGCCGGTTGCGCGAATCGGGCGTCACGATATCGGGGCCCTCTCGAACCGCTGCGGTCGCGCATCACGTGGGCCGCATGCCACTCGGCCCGGTCTGGCGCGTTGCCGTCCGGATGCTCCGCAGTGCGCGATGGGCACGCGCGCAGCTGCTGCCGATGGCAAGTCACCCCTCGCCGAATGCGGAGCGCATCATCGCCGCGCGCGGCTATCATCCGGTCACGACGGATCTCTTCCGCCGGTTCGACGACGCCTTCGCGCAGCAGCGACCAGATGTCGTGCACGTGCACGGCACGCGATTGCGCCAGCAGTGGGCGGTCGCGTGGGCGGCGGAGAAGGGATTGCCCGTCGTGTACACGGAGCACGTGACGCTGCATGAGTGGGCCGGCGTCGCCGACCCGGATGCGGTGGAAATCATGCAGACGAGCGTCGGCGCCCTCGCATGCGTGTCCAAACGTTCGCGTGAGAGCCTCGTCGCGGTGATGGGAACGACAGTCCCCATCGCGGTGGTGAAGCACGTCGTCGCCGCCGATGGTGATCCCACCTTGCTCGAGACGTCGGGTCCGCTGCGCCTGCTCATCGTGGCGCGTCTCGAACGCATCAAGGGCGTCGACGTGTTGCTCCACGCGTTGGCACTCGCGCAGCGGGCCGCACGCGGGATCACGCTCACCGTGGCGGGCGACGGCAGTCAACGCAGCGCGTTGCAGGCGCTCGCGCGACAGCTCGGCCTCGTTGACGTCACGTTCCTCGGCGCCGTGCCGCCGGAGCAGATTGGTGGCCTGCTGCGCGATGCGCACGTGATGGTGCTGTCGTCCCGCGGCGAAGGGCTCCCCGTTGCACTCGTGGAGGCGATGGCGCACGGACGCGCCACGATTGCCACGCGCGTTGGCGGGGTCGGCGAGATCGTGCGTGATGGAGAGACCGGCTTCCTGGTCGACCCCGAACGCCCGGATCTGCTCGCGGCGGCGATTGGTCGCCTGGCGTCGGACCGCGCCACCGTCACGGCCATGGGTGCCGCGGCGCGCAGGGCCTGGCTGTCCGACGGGTGGACGCCCGAGGCCGTCCTCGCCGAGACGGATGCGCTGTATCGCGTGGCGCGGGTGCGGGCAGATGCGTTGGCCGGTCGCGCATGACGCTGGTGAGTGTCGTGATTCCCGTCTACAACCGGCGTTCGCTCATTGCGGCCACTGTGGCGAGCGCGCTGGCGCAGACCCGCCCTGGCGTTGAGGTGATCGTCGTGGACGACGGCTCGACTGACGACAGCGCCGATGTGGTCGAGGAGACGTTCGGCGGCCTCGTGCGTGTCGTGCGGCTGGCCGTCAATCGCGGACGCTCCGCCGCGCGCAACGAGGGCGTGGCGGTCGCGCGTGGGGCGCTCGTGGCCTTCCTCGACTCCGATGATCTCTGGTCGCCCGACAAGCTCGCGCGTCAGGTGCCGCACTTCGAGGATCCGTCGGTGGTGTTGGTGCACTGTCACGTGAGCAAGGTCGACGCGGAGGGACGTGCCCTGGAAGCCGAGAGTCGCGAGCTGGCACGCGCTTTCGCCTTCGCGGACGCGCGCGGCTACGACTACGGCGGCATCACCGAGACCTGGTGTCGCATGTACACATCGGCGGTGGTCGTGCGTCGCGATGCCTTCGAGGCCAGCGGAGGCTTCGACCCGCGTCTCTCCAACTTCGAGGATTGGGACATCCTCTGGCGCATCGCGCGGACCGGGCGCGTCATGACGGTTCGCGAACCGCTCGTGCGGCATCGCGTGCATCCGGGCAACACGCCGACGAACTGGATCGAGAACGCCGAGCCGTGGCTGTATGTGTGCCGCAAGCATCTCGCGGAGCTTCCGGCGGCGAGCCGTGATCCGGTGCTTCGGCGCGCGCGCCACAACCTGCTGCTGAACCTGTCGCTCGGCGAATACTGGCGCCGGCATCGCTGGGCGTCGCGGTGGTGGATGTGGCGCGCGCTTGGCGTGGAGCTGCGCCCGCTCCGCAACCCGGGCTACTTCACGTGGAGCGCTCCGCTGCTGCATGCCTTCCTGCCGCGATTCATCGCGGATCGGCTGGTGCGTGCCTGGAAGGTCGACCCGTACGAGAACGCCGCGTGAGCACTGTCGTCCTCATCGTACGGTGGGTCGTGAGTGGGATGCTGACGGTCTACATGCTGCGGCGCTACATGCTCCTCGTGGCCAGTCACCTGCCGCCGCGACGAACCCCGCGTACGTCGCATCGCTCGCTCGTGATCCTCGTCGCGGGCCGCAACGAGCAGTGGGGTCTGCCCACGTTGCTCGCCGCAATGGAGCGGCTGCGCTACCCCGCGCGCCTCGTGCAGGTGGTGCTGGTATCGGATGGCTCGGACGACGGCACGGCCGACCTGATGGCCGGGTGGCAGACGTCGCCGTTCGCCACCGAGGTGGTGAGCCTGCCGCAGTCAGTGGGCAAGGGCGCGGCCCTCGCGGCGGGACTGGCGCGCGCCCGTGCGTCCGAGCTCGTCGTGGTATTCGACGCCGACTGCGAGCCGCGTGACGACGTGCTCGAAGTGCTGTGTGGCGCATTCGAGGACCCGCTCGTCGGGGCCGCGACGGGATATCCGCGTCCGGACAATGCGAATGCAACCTTGGTGTCGCGCTATGCGGCGCTTGAACGATGGACGCATCACCTCGTGGTGCTTGCGGGTGAGGATCGGCTGTCGCTCGATCCGTCGATCATCGGCGCCGCGTTCGCCATCCGCCGGCAGGCGTTGAGCGACGCGGGTGGATTTCCGCAGGGCCGCCTTTCGGAGGACACCGTGCTGTCCATGGCGGTGGTGGCCGCGGGCTGGAAGCTCCGCTGGCTCCGCGACGCCGTCGTGCGCGAGAACGTGGTGGATCACCTCGGCCCGTTCTACACGCAGCGTACGCGATGGGGGCGCGGGATGCTGGAGAGCGCCCCGGGCGTCCGTTCACTCGCGCATCTCTTCGTGATGGCGGGTTACCTCGACCGCGTCGTCGTTGTGGTCGCGCTGGCGCTTGTGCCGTTCGGCGTCCTCAGCGTGTGGTGGCCGATCGCCTATTTCTTCGCGCCTGCGCTGTGTGCCGCCACGGCGCTGCACCGGGCCGGCGCGCGGCCAGCGTGGAGGTTCGCGTGGGCCGCGGCCGTGATGCTTGCCGCCGACCTCTTCGTATCCGTGCGGTCGATGGTGGGACAGGTGCTCGGAACGCCGGTGGAGTGGGGCAGGCGATCGTAGGGAGTCGTCTCCGACGCGCCGGTGCCGGTCTTGCAACACGCCGATCGGGTCGGCCTCGTTCGCCATTCCTTCAACGAGCGTATCATGACCAAGCGAGAAGGCCCCAGCAGTGGCTTCGCCACGATCATTGGCCTGTTCCTCCTGATCGAGGGTGTCTGGGGGATGTTCAGCCCGGTGCTGTTCGGCGTCCTCACGACGAACATGCTCCACGCCGCCATCCACATCGTGCTCGGCCTCATCGGCCTCTACACGGGCAGGCGCGGCGGCGCGCGCGCCTTTTCGCTCTACCTCGGCATCCTGCTCATTGTGGTGGGCGTGATGCGCTTCGTGCCCGTGCTTGGCGATATCACGGTGTCGCTGCTGAACGTCAATCAGGCCGTCGCGATCTTCAACATCGTGGTCGGCATCATTGCCGTGATGGTATCGCGCTCGGGCCCCATGGTGACGCGGCCAATGCCCTGAGGACGCATGGACGACCCGTCCATGCGATAGTGCCGAGGTGAATGACACGGCGCCTGCGTGCCGCGCGTCGGCCACGCCTCAGGTGGGGGAGGACGGTGACATGCGTGTGCGGTCGGCCCCTCGACTGTTGGTGCGTGACGCGCGCAACGGAACGCGGAACTGTCGTATCACTGACGCTCCCCGACTAGAATTCCTTGCTCACCCACAACCGACTCCGTGATGAAACCGCTGGAGCAGTTGAAGTTCGACAAGTCCGATATCGAGAACGTCATCGGCAGGATGTCCGAGAAGCAGATCGACGACCTCGCGTTCGGCGCCATCCAGCTGGACGCCGAGGGAACCATCATGACTTTCAACCTCGCGGAAGGGAAAATGACCGGCCGCGATCCGCGGTCTGTCGTTGGCAAGAACTTCTTCCGCGAAGTCGCGCCATGCACCTCGACGCCCGCCTTCGAGGGCGTGTTCCGCGAGGGCGTGAAGCACGACAACCTCAACACGATCTTCGAGTACACGTTCGACTACGAGATGACGCCGACGCGGGTGAAGGTGCACATGAAGCGCGCGATCAACGGCGCGTCGTACTGGGTGTTCGTGAAGCGGCTCTGAGCGTGACGTGGTGGCGAGACGACGTCATGCTGCGCCGGTTCGTCTCGGACGTCATCACCGGACAACTCGTGGGCCTTCGCCCGACTGCGCGCCCGCTGCCGGCGTCGCCGCTCGATGCTGGCCTTCACCTCACGCGCGACCTGGGCATCGACTCTCTCGAGCTGGTGTCGATCGCCAGCGCGCTGAACGAAGCGCTGCACCTCCACGAGGCGGGCGTGGAGGATCGGCTCTTCATGCGACCCACGATTGGCGAGTGGGTCGCGACGGCGGCGGAGGGGCTGGAATGCTTTTCGGAGACCCTCACCTTCCGCACGTCGGGCAGCAGCGGCGCCCCGAAGCGTTGCGTGCACACTCTCGCGGCGTTGTCGGAGGAGGTTGAGGCGCTTGCGGCGCACTTCGACGGACGCGCACGCGTGCTGTCCGCGGTGCGATCGCATCACATCTACGGCTTCCTCTTTACGGCGCTGCTACCGCAGCGGCTCGGACTGCGTGGTGAGGACGTGCTCGACGTCCGGCAGATCCTTCCGTCGTCGGTTGCGTCGCGGCTTCGCGCCGGCGATCTCGTGATTGGCTATCCAGAATTCTGGCGCGACATTGCCAACGCGGGAGTCGGGATCGCTCGCGGCGTGATCGGCGCCACGTCCACCGCACCGTGCCCCGACGCAGTGGCGTGCGAGGTTGCGGCTGCCGGCCTGGAGACGCTCGTCCAGGTGTACGGCAGCACCGAGACGGCCGGCGTCGGCGTGCGAATGAGTCCCGACGTGCCGTACGCATTGTTTGCGCACTGGCAGCGCATCCCGGACCGCGAACGTGAACTCGGGCGCATTACCAGAGATGGCGAACACGTTCGCGTGGAGCTGCCGGACGCCTGCGAGTGGAGCGACGACCGGCACTTCATCCCCGTCCGTCGCCTCGACGACGTCGTGCAGGTCGCGGGAGTGAACGTGTCGCTCAGCCGCGTGCGCGACGTGCTGATGGC
>JBBQFW010000065.1:0-15743 GCA_038322445.1 Gemmatimonadales bacterium | reverse complement strand
GCATTCGTCAGGGTCGCGCCGCTACCGGCCGCAATGGCCGCGGAGATCGTACCCGTGGCGGATGTCACCGTATTCCCATCGGCGTCCACGACGGCGACCTGCACACTCGGTGTCATTGCCACGCCGTTCGTGACACTCGTGAGTGCAACGAGGAAGGCGAGCGACGCTGCCGTCCCGGGCGAGATGTTGAAGGCGGTGCTCGTGGCGCTCGTGAGTCCGGAACCACTCGCCGCGAGGGTGTAGCCGGTGCCGGCCTTGTTGAGACGAAGGCCGGCGAAGGTCGCGATGCCAGCAGTGGCTGCCCTCGCCGTACCACCAGTCAGTGTCGCACCGCCCGGGTTGGCGCCGAGTGTGAGTGTCACGCTACTGGTTGCCCTGGACAACGTGGTGCCGGCGGCATCCTGCACGGCCACGGTGACGCCCGTGAGCGTGCTGCTCGACACCGCATTCTCCGGCTGTGCGATGAAGGCGAGCTTCGTTGCTGGGCCGAGCACAGTGAAGGCTCCGGTGGTATCGGGGGCAAGCCCGCTGGCCGCAGCCACCAGCCGGTACCCCGCCGATGGCGTGCTCACCTTGAGGGCGCCGTACGCAGCAACGCCGGACACCGCGGAGAGTGTCGTCGTCCCGATGAGCGATGCGGCGCCGGCGGGTCCGATGAGCGCGAGGTCCACGCTCGCGGTCGATGCGGCGATGACGTTGTCGTTCGCGTCCACGACATTGATGATGGTCGCAGGCGCGAGCGTGGCGCCCACGAGGTTGGTGAGTGTGCCGGCCGGTGAGCTCGTGAAGTGCACCCGGAATGGCGCACCGGCAACGCCGGACGCCGCAAACGTCACCGAGACGCTGCCCGCGGACGCCGTGAGGGAATTCGCTCCGGCCGCGGCGCCGAGCGTCCAGCTGCCCACGGTTGCGATGCCGGAGGGCTCCGTGATGACCGTGGAGCCAACGAGCGAGCCGCCGCCGGTTGCCACAGTGAAGGTGACCGGCACGCCGCCGATGCCGATGCCGCCGGCATCCTTGATGATGACCGATGGCGCGACGGCGACGACGGAACCTGCCGTCTGCGACTGTGCATCACCGGCGAGCTTGGCGATCAACGAGATGGACTGCGCGACACTGACCGGGAGCGTCGCCGTGACGGTGTCGACGGTCACGCGGATGGTCGTCGCGCTGGTCTGATGCGCGCGTACCACGCCGGTCGCTGTCACGCTCGCCACCGCTGCATTCGTCGCGGACCATGTTGGCGTCCCCGCCATCGCGTTGTCGCGGGTATCGCGAACGATGATGACCACCATGGTGTCGCGTTCGAGCGAGCGAATGACGAGCGGCGTCGCGGCGAACGTCACGGACTTGGCCACCTGACGGACCTTCACGGCCACCTGCGCGGTTGCCCCGTCGAACGAGGCGGTAATCGTCGCGGATCCGTTCTTCACCGCGGTCAGGGTTAACGACGCGACGGAAACGATGGAGGGATCGCTGCTGGAGAGCGTGGCCGCGACCGTGCCGCGTGCGGCGCCCGTGGTGTCGAGTCCCTGGACGACGGGATTGACGGTCTGCCCCAGGCCGGTCAGGGAGTCGATCGTGGCGATCGCGATGCCCTTGTACTTGACGCGGAAATCGAGCGATCGGACGACGCCGGTGTCGAGGTCAGGGACGAGGAGTCTTGCACTGATGCGTACGCTTCCAATGCCGACCCCGCTGACCTTGCCGGCCTTGTCCACTGTGGCGACGGTGGCATCCGAGGACGTCCACACGATGCGCGCATTGGCCGGTAGCGACGAGAGCGAGCCTTTTACGGTGATGGGGAGCGTTCCTCCCAGGATGACCAGGGAGTCGCTGGTGACGGCAAACGCCGCGGCAACGTTCGCCGGGATGGGGCCCGTGGCCTTGTCCGCTCCGCAACTGGCGCCGGTCGCGATAAAGGCGGCCGCGACAGTGCCGACGCACAGCTTGCGCACCGGAAGCGTGCGGTGCTGACGCCAGGCCTGAAGTATCATCTTCAATTTTGCGCGGGTTGCAGTCGAGCTGGCAGGGATGCCGAAAGGGGGAGCGAGTCCAGACGCGTTCCCCCATTGCAGGGCGGCGGCAAGATGAATGTCTGGTACGTAGTTCACGGGGGCAAGAGTGAATTGCCGCTCGAGCGGCAAGGCCTGAAAGCCTGAGAGTGGTACGTGCGACGGAAGTGAACATGCGCTGGATATGCCCAGATACATCTGATTGCAACGCACACAACGCAATCGCGCGCGCCTGGAATATTTCAACGCCTGTACTTGCCTGTAAAACCGGAAGCGGTACGTTAGCCGGCAGCGCCCACCCGGTTGCGCCGCGGCAACGGGGGCGTCTGGCATGACTCGGTGAACCGAGTAAGGCGGAATGAACGTTCCCCCACCGCTGCTGAGCCCTTGGCCATGGACAAGCGCGCTGTTGGCATAGGTGCCATTGGGCTGGTCGCACTCGCGATCAACCCCATCAGCCGCACGGGTGGTGGTGTCGCACAGGCGCGGGCCGCGAGCGAGCAGGCGCAGGGCGCTCCGTCCGGCACGGACCTCTTCATCAAGCCGGACACCGGGCGCGCGCGCAGCGGCGCGCAGCTCGTGAATGACTACTTCCAGTCGGAAGCGAAGCTGCGTCCCAATGCGATCCGGCCCGAGCTCGACGTGGTCATCGCGGCGCTGCCCGACCCGCTCGATTCCCATCTCGACTACGAATACGACGCGGAACTCGGCGCACTGCGACGCGCGTTCGAGACCTCCGGTTATACGATCGACCGCTTCTGGTTGCCGTGGCCGCTCGATCGCGAGAAGACGGAGCTCGCCGCACGCAACAACCGCATCGATACAACGGCGTACCGGCGAACACATCCCGGCGTCATCCTCTTTCGCAGCACGGACAACACCGCGCTGCGCGTGCTGTTCATCGTGGGCGAGGTGCCGACGAGCGGCATCAACCGTCTGGCGCTGGATCGGGCGCTCGAGGATCGACAGGCGGTATTGCGCGACGCGCGCGTGGTCGCGCGCGACTCGGTGCTCCGCATCGTCGGGCCCATGTTCACGGGCGGTGCGGCCTCGCTGGCCGAAGCGCTGGCGCGCTACCGGGCGCATGGATCACCGCGTTCCGGCGACAGCATCGCCGTCATCAGCGGCTCGGCCACCGGCGTCACGGCCCGGCAGTTTCTCCCCGTGGGAGGGCGGCTGTCTTACCATGCCACGGTCCACTCGGACGCCGCGCTGGAACGTGTCGAGCGGAACGTGCTGTGCGACCTGCTCCAGGTGCCCATCTCGCAGATCGCCCGGCTGCGCGAGTCGACGACGCAGTACGGTGCAGAGTCGGGGAGCCAGTCGACCACATCCGACACCACTCGACTGCCCGCGCGAAACAACCTGAAGCGCTGCGCGGGAAAGTTTCTCGACATCCCGTTTCCCGCGAACATCTCGAGCCTGCGTTCGGAGTATGCACGGGCGTCTTCCACGCCACCCGCCGAGCCGGGCGCGAGCGGCGCGCCGCGCATCTTGCTCAACCTGTCGGACCCATCGCGCGCGATGGAGAATCCGCCCGTGATGTCGGGTCTCACGCCCGCGGTGCTGGACGTGATGATCGACGAGATCGCCCGAACGCTCGTGGCGCATCGCATCAGGGCGGTCGGCATCCTCGCCACCGACACGCGCGACAAGATCTTCCTCGCCGAGCAGTTGCGGATGCGTCGTCGTGACCTCACGCTATTCACGACCGAGAGCAATGTCCTGCTGCTGCGGAAGGAGGTGAATCCGTTCCTGCGCGGCATGCTCGTGTTCGGCACCTATCCGCTGCAGATCGACGCACAGCAGTGGGACACGGCGGGGCTCGGCGAGCAACGCCTGGCGTTTGCGAACGATGCGTCGGAAGGGATCTTCAACGCCACCCGGCTGCAGTTGTCGGACAGCACGTGGCTCGCGGAATACGGCGTGCCGGGAATGAAGAGTGCGTGGCTCTACTGCGAGCCGGGCTACAAGCGCGTGCGAACGAATGCCGCGGACAGCATACCACCGGTGTGGGTGCTTGCCGTGGGGCGTTCGGGGTACTTCCCCATCACGGCATGTCCAACGGGCAACTGGAACGGCCTGATGCGGCGTCGTCCGCCATTCTCGCCGACGCCAACGGCTGCGGATCACGCGCAGGTGCTCGTCTACCCGATCATCGCGATCCTGCTCGGGTGCCTGGTGTGGCTGTTCGGGACCACGGAATGGCGACAGCTCCGTTTCATCACGCGGAAGGCGCCGCGCATGCGTCGCGACACGTGCATGCGTGCGATGGACTGGGCGCTGCTCATCCTCCAGGCGCACGTCTACGCCATCCTGCGCATCACGGCGCTCGTCGCGATCGCCGCCGGCGTGGGCCTGGGGGTAATCCACCGGCTGGGCGACGAGGTGCATGGTTCGCGCGCGTTGCGATTGGTGGTTGTCGCGTCGATCGCGCTCGCCTTCACGCTTTCGGTGGCGCGTATCGTCCTGGCGGCGCTCGCTGCTCGTGACGTGATGAAGCACATGACCAGTGAGGAGTGGCGCTCAGAGAATCGTCGCGGCCGCCTGCAGCGGTACCTCGACCCGCTCGGCCGCCTGCTGATGTCGCTCGTGGCAGTCGCCTACCTGTGGATCAGCGCGCGCTTCATCCTGGAAGTCTCCGACCTCGGCGACGTCTCGCCGATGCGACAGGAGCTGTTTCTCCATCGGGCGGGTGAGCTGACCGGCGGGTACTCGCCGGCAATGGTGATGGTCCTGACGGCGGCGATGTTCGCGCTCTGGTGCACCTGGCACATCGCGCGCATCGCGATGCTGCTGACGTCACCGAGCGTGTTCGAGCGTGCGTCGCTGTCGGGGAGTGGCGGTGCGCCCACGTGGGGCGGGGAGTATCGCCACGCGCGCTGGGGACCGTTCATGCGCACGGTGCGCGCGCAGCTGGTGGTGCTCACGCCGGACATGACTGCGTTCGGGCTCTTCGTCGTTTCGCTGCTCGCCGGTGTGCTTCTCGCCCGCGCCGTGGTGCCGTCGTACGAGGTACTCCTGTTCGAGCGCTACGAGTTTCCTTTGGCTACGGCGGCGGGCGTGCCGTTGCGCGTCACGCTCTTCGATATCCTGGCGCGTTTCGGGCTGATTGCGTCGATGGCAGCGACCATCTGGGCGACCTTCCGCGTGGCGCGCCTGTGGCAGTCGCTCGAGCGCACGCTCGATGAGATTGGCCGAACGCCGCGCGTTACCGCATTCGAGCGGCTCCCGCGGCGGATCGCGCGGCTCACGCGGCTGAACGTGATGCGCCCGCACGCGCAGAAGCTCGTGCGGAGCATCTCGATGACGCAGTGGAGCCACATGCGCCACCTCTACGCGCGGATGTCGCCCGTGGCGCAGGCGGCTCTGACGAATGGCGTGCACGACGTGAAGCTCGGCAACGGTTCCCGCATTCCTTCCAAGGACTACCTGGCCGAGCTGATGTCGCCTGTGTCACCTGGCCTGTCGACCTGGGAGCCCGATGACTTCATGTCGTCGAAGCCGCCAACCTCGTCGCGCCGCGATGAGACCGTGGCGATCCGCTTCCTGTTCGACCTCACGGATTCGGCGCATCGCCAGGAGCCCGCCAACGGCGACGTGAAGCTCGTGCTCGCGCGGGCCGACAAGGGTGGCGCGGTGGGGGAGCCGCGGAGCACGAGTGGGCACATTCGCCGGACGTTCGGCACACGGGGGCGGCTCTGGTTTCGGTCGGCCGAGGAGCTGATTGCGGTGCAGGCCGTGGATTACATCCAGTGGGTGCTCCAGCATCTCCGGATGCTGTCCATCTACATCGTCGCGTCGATCGCACTCATGACCGAGTTGATCTGGTCGTACGAGCTGCATCCGGCCAGTACGCTGTGGCTATCGATTATCCTCATCGCGATTGCCGCCGTGGGCACGCTGTTGTCGATCGTGGTGCAGATGAATCGCAACGAGGTATTGAGCCGCATCAATGGCACGGCACCAGGCACCGTGACCTGGGACACGCCGTTCGTCATGAACCTCACGCTGATTGCGGTCGTGCCGCTCGTGACGTTCGTGGGCGCAGAGCTGCCATGGCTCCGCGAGGCGGTGTTCTCGTGGCTGAATCCGCTCCTGAGATCACTCGGGGCGCACTGATGACGTGGAATCACGCGGAGGAGGACGATGTCGAGCAGCGCCATTCGTGAGTACGACGAGCGCACCGTGCCGGTGCCAACGGACGACGGCCGCACGTGCAACGTCATCAACGTGCGGGGCAAGGCACCGCCCACGCGCATGCCGGTGCTGCTCGTGCACGGTGCCGGCGTGCGTGCGAACATCTTCCGCGCGCCAGTCGACGAGACACTGGTGGATCACCTCATTGCGCGCGGACACGACGTGTGGCTGGAGAACTGGCGCGCCAGCATCGACTTCGCGCCGAACGAGTGGAATCTCGACCAGGCCGCCGTGTTCGACCATCCCGCGGCGGTGCGCACCGTCGTCGCGGAGACGGGCAGCAGCGAGATCAACGCGGTCATCCACTGTCAGGGCTCCACGAGCTTCATGATGTCGGCCATGGCGGGGCTCGTGCCGCAGGTGCGCACGATCGTCGCGAATGCCGTCTCGCTGCACACCGTGGTGCCGGCCTTCTCGCGCGTCAAGCTCAACACTGCCGTGCCAGCCGTGGGTCTCGTGACCCCGTACGTGAACCCCCACTGGGGTGTCAACGCACCCGGTGCCGTCGCGAAGATCCTCACTGCGCTCGTGCGGCTGACCCATCACGAGTGCGACAACACCGTGTGCAAGTGGGTGAGCTTCACGTACGGCGCGGGCTATCCCGCACTCTGGCGCCACGAGAACCTCAACGACGCCACGCACGAATGGCTGAAGGAGGAATTCGCCGAAGTGCCGATCACGTTCTTTCGACAGATGGCCGAGTGTGTGCGCCGTGGGCATCTCGTGTCGACGGGCACGTATTCGTCGCTGCCGGAGGACTTCGTTGCGAAGGCGCCGCAGACCGACGCCCGATTCGCGTTCTTCGCCGGTGAGCTGAACCGCTGCTTCCTGCCTGCCGGGCAACGCCGGACGTTCGAGCACTTCGACGCGCTGCGTCGCGGCTACCACGCGCTGCACACGTTCCCCACCTACGGCCACCTGGACATGTTCATGGGAAAACGCGCGGCGACAGACGTGTTTCCCACGATGGCGCAGGAGCTCGAACGGCCGCTCCCGGCGTAGGGCGCAGCACGAGCGGACCCCCCAACACAGGACGACACGATGACGCTATTGCCTCGCCGCCTGCGCGATCAGGATGGACGTTGGGCGCTCGTGGATGGAATCACGTTCGACCTTCCCGTGCGCTCCGAGAAGACGCCCGCGCTGATGGCGGCCTTTCCCATCAATGCCGACCGCGCTGCGCTCCTTCTGCCCGGCGACGAGCTCCACCCGTTCCGGCTGTTCGGGAAGGGGTTGCTCGTGATCACGGTGGTGAACTACGTGAAGACGAACATCGGCAAGTACATCGAGTACAGCATCGCCATTGCCTGTACGCATGGCCGGTCGCCGGCGCCGCCGGTGCTGCCCGCGCTGTTCCAGAAGGCGTACGGCGTGGGGCAATATGTCTACGACCTCCCGGTCAGCTCCGAGATTTCCGAGAAGGGCGGCAAGGGCATCTGGGGCATGCCGAAGCACAAGGCGAGCCTCGATTTCCTCGAGGACGAGCGCACCGTGAGCAGCCAGTACAACATCGGGGGACAGCTCGCGATGCGCATCGACGTCGACAAGCCGTCGGGCTTCGGCATCCCGATCTTCAACCTGCCCGCGGCGAACTACTGCGCGTTCCGCGGCATGCTGTTCAAATCGAACATCTACTTCAGCGGCAAGATCGGCATGACGCTGGTGAAGAAGGGCGCCGCCCGACTCATGCTGGGCGACCAACCAAGCATGCGTGCCCTGAAGGAGCTCGACATCGGGACGGATCCGGTGTTCACCGCATACTTCCCCGAAACGCGCGGCGTACTCGACGACCATTTTGAGTGCTGGTTCCTCAGCACCGCGACACGACAGACGGAATCACCGGCCGGCATGGAGAGCGTCGTCAACCTCGGACTCACCGAGGACTGGCTGGAGCCGCCACGCCCGGCAGGATCGCGCATCACATGACGTCACCCTCGACGACCGGAATCGCGGATCACTCGCCGGGCTGGCAAGTGGCGAATGTGATCTTCCTGCTCGCCTGCGTGTCGATGTATTTCGGCACAGGGTGGTCACTGGTGCTGTTCTCCTTCCCCATCGCACCGAAGCTCACGACCGCAACGTACTACCTCCAATTCGTGCCGCAGGTGCAGGCCGCGACCGCGTTCCTCACCCCGATGACGATTGCGATGATGGTGAGCGCAGTCGTGATGATCTGGACAGAGTGGAAGACGGGCTATCGCTGGGTGCCGATCGTCGTCCTGGCGGCGGTCACCATCGCCACCGTGCTCACGGAGAAGGTGATCTTTCCGCTCAACGTCGAGATGGCGGCGGGCATCACGGACCAATCGCGCCTCACCGGCATCCTCGATCGGTGGATGTCATTCAATCGCATCCGCGTGTGGCTCTGGACGCTCGAGTGGGTCACGATGGCTGCCTACGTCTTCATGAAGACCGCACGCGCCCCTCGACTGCGCGAGGCCGCCCCATGAACTACGCGAAGCTCGCGCTCCTGGCGATATCGGCGATCACGATACTGAGTGGCGCGGTGCAGATGGCGGCGCCCGGCATCGTCCTGCATGTCGTGGGCGGTGAGGCGACGCCCGCGACGCTGCACTTCTTCGCCATCATCGGGATGTTCATGGTGCTGTTCGGTGGATTGCTGTGGCAGGCGCTTCGCGCACCGACGCCGCAGCCCATTCCGCTCTTCTGGGCGGCGTGGCAGAAGGTCGGCGCTGCGATCGCGGTCGGTCTCGGTGTGTCGCGCGGGCTGTTCGGGCCGCTCGCATTAACGGTCGCGTCGTTCGACCTGTGCTCCGGTATCCTCGCGCTCTGGTTCTGGAACAAGGTGAGAGGAGGTGCAACATGACTGAGGAGGTCGTGCGTTCACTGGTGCTCGCTGGCGGTGGAATGCGCGTCGCCTACCAGGCGGGTGCCATTCGTGCGCTCGCCGAGCGGGGCCTGACGTTCCAGCACGGCGACGGAACGTCAGGGGGCACGATGAATCTCTCGATGCTGCTCTCCGGCATCTCACCCGAAGAAATGTGCGAACGCTGGCGAACACTCGACGTGAAGGCGTTCGCCAGCCTCATGCCCATTGCCGAGTACCTCAAGGGCCCGCTCGCCATGGCACTCGGCGACGCTGATGGAATCATCGGCACCGTCTTCCCGCACCTCGGCATCGACGTCGCCCGCATTCGCACACCGCAGGCGATGGCGGGCACCTTCAACGTCTGCAACTTCACGCGCAAGACGGCGGAGGTGATCGCCAACACCGACGTCGACCTCGACTTGCTCATCGCCGGCATCTCCCTGCCCATCTACATGCCGCCCGTCGTGACGCGCGGCTCCACCTGGACCGATGCGGCCTGGATTCGCGACGCCAACCTGATGGAAGCAGTCCGTCGTGGCGCAGACGAGATCTGGCTGGTGTGGTGCATCGGCAATACGGCAACGTATTACCCCGGCGTGTTTCGACAGTACGTCCACATGATCGAGCTGAGCGCGAACGGCATGCTCAACGAGGAGCTTGCACGTATCGCCGAGGTGAACGCCGCGGTTGCCGCCGGTGAGCGACCGTATGGGCGCACGCGCCCCGTGGCGGTGCACGTCATCAAGCCCGAGTACGCTCTTCCGCTCGATCCCGATTTCTTCATGGGCAGAATCGATGCGCGCACACTCATTGACACCGGATATTCGGACGCGGTTCGCTACCTGGCGCAGATGCGTCCCGAGGGCGTTCCGCTCACCTGGGAGGCAACACAGATGCAGGACGAGCCATCGGGGATCACGTTCCGCGAGATGATGACGGGATCATTTGCGCTGGGGGAAACGGATCCGGAGCGCGGTGCCACGCGCGGCACCGCGGAAGGAACAACACTCACCATGCACGCGACGGTCACCGTGCACGACGTCGACCGATTCGTCTCCGATCCGAATCATGCCGGCTCGCTGCTCGGCGAGATCGACTTCACGCCCTTCGGCGCAGGCATGCCGTCGAGCGCCGGGGTGTTCAACCTGTTCGCACCGGCGGATGTGCCGCGGCTCAAGTACATGGTGTACGAGCTCGCGTTCATGCATCAGAGCAAGCCGTACTACCTCGCCGGAAAGAAGCATGTGCGAGATGACCCCGGCTTCGACCTGCTGAGCGATACGACGACGCTGTACACAACGCTCCATGAAGGCAGCGATGCGTCCGGGAAGGTGGTGGGTGCCGGCGTATTGAAGCTGGGCATGGGCGACTTTGCCAAGCTGATCACGACAGTGCGTCCCACCGGCGCCCACCAGGCAACGGACGGCGCCGCCGCGGTGATGAAGTTCACGAAGTTCTTCGCCGGACAGTTGATGAACACGTATGGTGGACTGGGCCACTTCATGGGAGGTGGCTGACCCATGCCCGATCGCACGAAGGCTCCCGACGAGAAGGACCGTGCGCCCATGGTGGGATGGTTCGCCCCGCTGCAACTGCTCCAGACAGGCATGCAGGTGGTGGTGTCGACCGCATTCGCCGAGAACTCCGACCGGCGAATTCTCGACGCCGTGATTCACCATGAGGTCGAGCCGTGCGACTACTCGCATCTCGACGAAGTCTGGATCGACTACGTCGCGGACACGGGTGACGGCTGGAACTCGACCTATGCAATCGCCCACGCGCTCGCGCAGCCGTCATTGAAGGTCGACGGGCTGGAGACACCGACGCAGCGTGGGCAGATCATGGTCTTCGGCGGCGACGAGGTGTATCCCACGGCAACGCGGGCGGAATACGAGACCCGACTCGTCGCACCATACGAAACGGCGCTCCCACACTCCGACGCGCCACATCCGACCGTGTTTGCCGTCGCCGGGAATCACGACTGGTACGACAGCCTCGTCGCGTTCTCGCGGCTCTTCTGCAGCGGCGGCACGCGGTGGTTTGCCGGTTGGCAGACGAAGCAGTCGTTGAGCTACTTCGTCTGCAAGCTCCCGCAAGGCTGGTGGCTGGTCGGCACGGATGTGCAGCTCCACTCCGATATCGACGAGCCACAACTGCGCTACTTCCGCGAGATCGCGGAACAGATGGGGCCCGACGACAAGGTGATTCTCTGCACTGCCGAGCCTCACTGGGTCTACGAGGCGAAGTACGAGAAGTTCGACCCGCACATCAACCAGGCGAACCTGAAGTTTCTCGAGGAGAAGATCTTCGGAAACCGCATCGCTGTGTACCTCGCAGGCGACCTGCATCACTATCGCCGACACAGCGATCTCTCCGGGCGACAGCAGATCACCGCCGGCGGCGGCGGTGCGTTTCTCTATCCAACCCACGTCGACGTCGCCGAGGTGCGGGCGCTTCCGGTCAAGGGGATCGAAGACATTCCCGACGCGGCACAACCGGAGTTCAGGCGGCTGCTGGGCTTCGGCCTCGAGGACAGCTATCCCGACCTGGACCGGTCCAGACACCTCGCGCTCGACCTCCTGAAGTTCCACGTGATCAACCCGACCTTCGGCTTCGCCACCGCCCTCGTCTACGTGCTCTTTGCGTGGGCCGTGCAGGCCGATTTCTCGACGATGGCCGCGTCCGGCCTGCGGGAAGCATTCCTGCTCTCCGTCACCGGCATGCTGAAGAGCCAGATCGCATTCTTCTGGGCGCTCCTGCTCTTTGGCGGATTCTTCTTCTTTACCGACACCCGCGACCAGCGCTTCAGGTTCTGGGGAGGATTGGCGCACGCAACGTCACATCTGGTCGCCGTATTTCTCCTGGGCTGGCTCGCCACCCGGCTCACCGTCGCGCAGTGGGCGCTCACGCCACTCAGCATCCGCCAACTCCTCTCGGCAGCTGGCGTCATCGCGGCTGGAGGATACGTCATCGGGCCGGCGTTGATGGGACTCTACCTCTACATCTCGCTCAACATCTTCGGCCGTCATGCCGGCGAGTTCTCGGCCACCCGCTGCCAGGACTACAAGAGCTGGCTGCGGATGAAGATCGCCGCGAACGGGGACCTCACTCTCTATCCGCTCGGCATCGACATCGTGCCACGTGAGTGGAGAGACGCGACCTCGAGCGACGACACGATCTCGCTCCTCGTGCCGAAGTCGGGAAAGCTTCCCGTTCGGCTGGTCGAGAAGGCACCGGTCACGGTTCCCGCCGACGTCATCGTGCGGCTGCGCGCCAACCGCGCGCGCGCCGACGCACTCAAAGCCAGTGGAGGAGCCTGATCTCATGCCCGTACCCACACACTTCGACGCCATCGTCGTCGGAAGCGGATTCGGCGGCTCGGTCATGGCGTACCGTCTCGCGGCAGCCGGCAAGACCGTCTGCCTCCTCGAACGCGGTCGCGCCTTTCCGCCAGGATCCTTCCCGCGCACGCCGAGCACGATGTCGCGCAACTTCTGGGATCCCAGCGAGGGGCTCTACGGCATGTTCCAGGTCTGGTCCTTCGATGGCCTCGAAGGACTCGTGTCGAGCGGACTTGGAGGCGGTTCACTCATCTACGCGAACGTGTTGCTGCGCAAGGACCCGAAGTGGTTCGTCAACGACGATCCGGACGGCGACGGCAAGCCATGGCCGATCACTCGCGAAATGCTCGACCCGCATTACGACGCCGCCGAGAAGATGCTCGGCGCCACGCCGTTTCCATTCGCCGAGAAAGGATACAGCGACACGCCCAAGACGAAGGCGATGTTCGAGGCCGCGGTGAAGATGGGACGCGGGCGCGACATTCAGCTTCCACCACTGGCCGTGACCTTTGGCAACCCGGGACGCGCGCCCGTTCCGGGCGAGCCGATCGAGGGCGGCGAGAACAACCTGCATGGACGTCATCGCCTCACCTGCCTGATGTGCGGCGAGTGCGACGCCGGCTGCAACTACGGCGCGAAGAACACGCTCGACTACAACTACCTCAGTCGCGCGAAGGAACACGGCGCCGACCTCCGCACGCTGGCCGAGGTCCGCTCATTCGCCCCGCGCGGCGCCAACACGATCGGGTATAGCGTTCAGTACGTGCAGCACGACCTCGAGGAAACATCGAAGGGCCGCAACACGGGAGCGTTGCCGCTCACGACACTCACGTGCGACCGGTTGATCCTGTCGGCGGGAACCTTCGGCACGCCATACCTGCTCCTCAAGAACCGCGACAGGCTTCCGTCGATCAGCGAGCGCCTCGGCACGCGCTTCTGCGGCAATGGCGACCTCCTCACCTTTGCCGTCAACTGCAACGAGGACGGACCAGACGGCAAGCGAAGCAGGACCATGGATCCGAGCCGAGGTCCGGTGATCACGTGCGCGCTACGCGTGGCGGATGGACTCGATGGCGGGGAAGAGAAGGGGCGCGGCTTCTACGTCGAGGATGCGGGTATCCCGAGCTTCATGACCTGGATGTTCGAGATGACCGACATGAGGGGCGGAGCACGACGGCTGAGCGACTTCGTCATCGAGCGCGTCAAGCACGCGCTGCACCTGAGCCGGGGCGCGCATCTCAGTGGGGCGCTGTCACATCTCCTCGGAGCGGGTGCGCGCTCGAACTGCTCGCTTCCGCTGCTCGGCATGGGGCGCGACGTGCCCAATGGCCGGATGTCGCTCGATGAAGACGGACGTCTCGCCAACGACTGGAGCATCGACAAGTCGAAGGCCTACTTCGACCGCGTGCGCGGGATCATGAAGGAGTTTGCCGATACCTGGGGTGCGGACCACTTCCAGGACAACCTGTTGTGGTACTTCAATCGCGTGATCACCGTGCACCCCCTCGGCGGATGTCCCATGGGGCATTCGGCCGACGATGGCGTGGTGAACTCGTGGGGAGAGGTGTTCGGCTGCCCGGGCCTCTACGTCGCGGACGGCTCCGTGATGCCGGGTCCGGTCGGCGCGAATCCGTCGCTGACGATTGCCGCGTTGTCGGATCGGTTTGCGTCGGGCATCATCGACGGTACGCAATGAGCCCTGGGCCAGCGGCCTGGCTCCGCCGCGGCGCGGAGTCAGGCGAAAGCTGATCAGCGCAGGTGGGTCATGCCAAGGATGCCCTGCAATACGCTGGAGAAAATGGAGCCGGTGCCGCTGTTGAACGAACCGTACTGCGACGTGTAGCCATAGCCGTCGGTGTAGCCGCGACGGAAGCCTTCGCGGAAGTAGTAGTTGTAGTCGCCCTGCGACACGTACTGGCCCGCGTAGCCGTAGTTGGCATCCTGGTACGCGAACGTACTGCGATAGCTCGACACACGGCCGTCCTGCCGGTCCGCGCGCCCGGACTGCACGCCCTGGTCATAGCCGTCGCTCACGGCCTGCTCCAGCATGTCCACGCCATACTGGTTCGTTTCACGCAGCGTGTTGCCCACGCGATAGCGATAGGATGGCGGCGTGGAGTAGTACGGGTCGTCGTACGGATCGGTGTAGTACGGGTCCGTGTAGTGAGGATCCGTGTAGTATGGGTCCGAGTAGTGCGCGCGCTGCGAACGAAGGCGGGCCCGTTGCGCCTCGAGATTGTCGTAGTATCGCCGCTGCGCCTCGTACGCGTACATGCGGCGCTGCTCCTGGAGCTGCGACTGCTGCGCCCGCGCGGCTCGCATGCGCTGGTCCAGCATGCGCTCGTAGTCGGACTGCCGGCGACGCTCCTCGTCCATTCGCTGTTGCTGCTGCTGCGTCCATCGCGGATCGCGCTGCCCGGTGTGCTGGTCGCGTTGGCCGCGCTCATCCTGCTGCCCGTGCTGGCCCTGCTCACCCTGCTGGCCTTGCTTGTTTGGACGACGGTAACGGGGATCCTGGGCACTCTGCGCCATCGCGACCGTACTGCCGATCACCGTCGCAGCGAGCACCAGAGCTGTTCTTCCCGAACGAAACACTCTCATCGGACGTTCCTCGGTTGATGTACTGACAACCAGATTGTTCCTTATACCCCATGAAGCAAGAATGCCCCCAACCAGGCCCATGAGTAATGTGTAGTGACGAGCTCTACCGCACGAAACCAGGGATCCGGCTCGCGTTAAGCGCGCGCTCATGGCTCCTGTTGGGCACGAAGGACCAGATTGCTCGTGTGGATCACGCTCCCCTCGACTACTACAGTCTCGCACGCAAGTCAGTGCGCAAGCTGCGCAAAGGAGAAGCATGGATGAACGGATATTGCGCGCGCTCAAGTTCGCGTCGGAAAAGCACGTACAGCATCGCCGAAAGGGTGGTCGCGACATCCCGTACATCAACCACCCCATCGCCGTCGCAACCCTCCTGGCAACGGTGGCTGGCGTAACGGATCCTGACCTGCTCGCCGCAGCAATGCTGCACGACACGGTCGAGGATACCGACACGACCCATGAGGAGCTGGTCGAGCAGTTCGGCGACGCCATCGCCGGACTCGTCGCCGAGGTGACGGATGATCCACGGCTCTCCAGCACGCGGCGCAAGCTCACGCAGGAGCGCGAAGCGTCGTCGAAATCGCCGCGAGCCAAGCTGCTCCGCCTCGCCGACAAGACGAACAACGTGCACGACATCGCCCATCGTCCGCCGCCCGACTGGTCCGTCGACCGACGGATGGAATACTTCAACTGGGCCGAGCGCGTCGTGGCGCACCTGCGCGGGGTGAACCCGGCGCTCGAGGCACGATTCGACGA
>JBBQFW010000064.1:0-15795 GCA_038322445.1 Gemmatimonadales bacterium | reverse complement strand
CTCCCCATGGCACAGATGGTCATCTATCTCGCGACGGCGCCGAAGTCGAATTCGAGCAAGGTGGCGTTGTCCGCGGCCCTCGAGGCGGCGCGGGAGCATCCGGCCGAGGGTGTCCCACTGGGCGTTCGGAATGCGCCGACGAAGCTCATGAAGGAACTGGGTTATAACGAGGGGTATCAGTACGCGCATTCGGTCCCCGAGGCATACATCCCGCAGAGATACCTGCCCGACGCACTCGAGGACGCGGCGTTCTATGCGCCGGGTCCGTTCGGATTCGAGAAGGAGATTGCCAAACGGATGGCGTGGTGGCAGGAGTTGCGACGGCGGGGCCGAGAGGAGCAGCCGAAAGACTGATCAGGTGGGCACACACGAACGGAGGAGTGAGTCAAGCGTGGGTTCATGTTGGGTGCGGCAACCGCCGCAATCGCAGTCGTGGCCGGGTGCAGCGCGCTCGGCAAGCAGGCGTTTCAACAGCCCGTGGTGAAACTTCAGGATGTGCGGGTCAACGGGATCGGCCTGACGGGCGGCAACCTGGACGTGAAGCTCAGCGTCTACAATCCGAACGGCTATCGGATGGACGCCACGCGCCTCTCGTACAACGTGACCATTGGCGGCGACAACGTCGCGGTTGCGAATGGTGCGGTCGACAGCCGCTTCACGGTGAACTCGAATGATTCCAGCATTGTGACGGTCCCTGTGAGCTTCACGTACTCCGGCATCGGTGCGGCGGGGCGGCAGCTGCTGAATACCGGCGGTGTGGATTACCATGTGAATGGCGACGTGACGGTCGGCACCGTGGTCGGTAACTTCACTGTTCCTTATTCTGCCACCGGGCGGTTCAACGCCCTCACCGGTACTTCGCGCCAATAGAGGTCATCGCATCTCACGCATCCTGATCGACGTCACGCCGGCCACCGAGCGGGCGCTCCTCGTGGGCGCGCCGCTCAAGCGCGCCGGCGCACGCAAGTCGCTCGACGAGCACCTGAAGGAACTCGAGCGCCTCGCGGATACGGCGGGCGCAGAAGTCGTCGGCATCCTCACGCAGCAGCTCGACCGCCCACATCCCGGCACGTACCTCGGCAAGGGCAAGATCGACGAGCTGAAGACGATGGTCGGCGAACGCAATGTCTCGCTCATCATCTTCGACGACGAACTGAGTCTCAGCCCGATCCACGACGCGCGCGCGCAGCAGCGAAGCGCGGATGCAGGTGGAGCTCGCGCAGCTGGAGTACACGCTGCCACGCCTCACCCGCATGTGGACGCACCTCGAGAAGTTTCGCGGTGGCATCGGCGTGCGCGGTCCGGGTGAAACGCAGCTCGAGACGGACCGCCGACTCATCAATCACCGTATCAAGCTCCTCAAGGAGCGTCTTGCGCACGTGCAGCAGAATCGCATGGTGCAGCGGCAGAGTCGCGCATCGTCGTTCAAGGCATCGATTGTCGGCTATACCAATGCCGGGAAGTCATCGATCCTGCGGGGGATGACGGGCGCCATGGACGTGCACGTCGAGGATCGCCTCTTTGCCACGCTCGATCCACTCACCCGCGAAGTCGACCTGGGCGAAAACGCGCACGTGCTGCTCACCGACACGGTCGGCTTCATTCGCAAGCTGCCGCATCACCTGGTGGCGTCGTTCCGCGCGACCCTCGAGGAGACGCGAGATGCCGACCTCCTGCTGCACGTCGTGGACGCGAGCCATCCGCTCTGGGAAGAGCAGCGCATGGTCGTGGACGAGGTCCTGGGCGACCTCGGGATCACCGACCAGCCCACGCTGCTCGTGTTCAACAAGATGGACCTGTTGAGTGAGGCCGATGCGCTGGCCCTTCAGGAACGGGTCACGGCCCTCGTGCCGAATGCGGTGTTCGTCTCCACGCAGGCCGAGCATGGCCTCGACCCATTGTTTCGTGCGCTGCGTCACGCCATGCGCGCCCGTCGCCCCGTGGCGGAGGTGTGGCTGCATCCGCGCGATGGAAAGCTGCTGGCCGAGATTCATCAGCACGGCGAGGTACTCGACCAGCGCAGCGAGGGGGAGCAGATCGTGATTCGGGCTCGGCTGCCGGAACGATTGCGTGGTCGCCTTGAACAGGCGGGCGCGGACGTGCGCGCGACGAATGGGGCGCCGCTCAAGGTTGCGGGCGTCTAGGTCCTGCGCGCGCGCAGCATCGCAACTCGCATGCATCGCTCCGTGATCGTTCCCGTTGGCGCAGCGCGCTAGTTTTTCCGCATGCCGCGCGTCCTCGTCGTCACGTATCCATGGCTTCCGCAGTTCAATGGGGGCGTGAAGCATGTCGCGAACCTTTGTCGCTACCTGCCCGGTACGGGTTGGGAACCGCTCATCCTCACGAAGGACTGGAGCGAGGGGCCGGCAGCGGAAGACGCGTGGATGCACCTGTCCGTCCAGCCGGTCGACGCGCCACCGGCGCTGAAATTCGCCGCGGCGCTGCACGTCGTGCGCGCGCCGTACGCACTGCGGGACAATCGGTGGCTGCGACGTGAGGCTCGACTCGCGGCAGTGACGGCTGGCGCGCACCCACTCGCGCCGAAGGCGCTCGAGCGGCGCGCCCTGAGCGCCGCGGCTCCCTTCTACGGTCACTATCCGGACATGCATCGCGGATGGGTGGAACCAGCCATCGCCGCCGGCGTGACCGCCGTACGTCAGTATGGCATCGGCGCTGTCCTCAGTGTGTGTCCCCCCGCGTCGGCGCACCTCGTTGGTGGGGAGATCTCGCGCCGGGCAGGCGTTGCATGGGTCACGCTGTTCGCAGACCTGACCGCGTTTTACCAGGGGCCCGGCGACGGGCGCTCGTGGGCTGAACGTTGGAAGCACCGGATGCTGAATCGACAGTGGCTGCAGGGCGCCTCACGGGCCGCGTGCACCTCGCCGAACATGAGCGACTACGTGCGCGATACGTACGCGATCACCGGCGAGGTCATCGTGTCTCCGTTCGATCCGGACGAGCGCCGGATCGCACCGCATCGCGAGACCGATGCCCCGCTCCGCGTGGTGCACACGGGCGCCCTCAGTCCAGAGGATGACCGGCCGGAAGTGTTGTTCGATGCCCTCGATCGCGCGGTGGCATCCGGGTCGCTGGACGTCAATGGCGTGCGGGTGGAGCTGGTGGGCAGTGGATGCGAGGTGTGGATGACGGAGCAACTAGCCGGTCGACCCTGTGCTGCAATGGTCCACGTTGTCGCGCGCGTGTCGCCGGCGGATGCCATTCGGATGCAGCGCGAGGCCGACCTTCTCCTCCTGTTCACGCGACGGGATGCCGTGGCCCGAGCCACAGGCCTCGAGCTCACGTACCCCAGCACGATCTTCGAGTACCTGAATGCCTTGCGGCCGACGATCGCCATCGCCGCGGATGCGAGCGGATTTGTCGGCAGGCTGTTGTCGGAAACGAACGCCGGGCACACCGCGGAAGACGCACTTTCGTTGAGCGCCGTGCTGCTCGACTACCAAACGGAACTGCGCACGCGCGGCCATATCACGTTCCGCGGCGACGAATCGGCGATTGCGCGCTATGGCGCGCCAGAGCAGGCGAAGCGGCTCGCGTCGCTGCTCGATGCGGCGAGCGCCGAGCGATTCGGGTCGTGGCAGCGCGCGTGAAGGCGCTGCGCGTCGCGCTGGTCTGTGACTGGTTTCTCCCACGCATGGGCGGCATCGAGCTCCACCTGCGTGACCTCGCCCTTGCACTGAGGCGCCGCGGCGTGGACGCGCGCGTCGTGACGACGACGCCAGGCGCCGATGTCGTTGACGACGTCCCGGTGCATCGGCTGAAGGGGCCGTTGCTCCCTGGCGCTGGCGTCTCGATGTCGCCGAAGATCGTCGCGCGGATGGCGGAACTCCTGCGCGCCGAGGACTTCGACGTCGTGCATGCGCACGCCAGTGTGGTGTCGCCCGTGGCCTACGCGGGAGCGATTGCCGGGGCGCGTGAAGGGCTCCCGGCCGTCATCACCTTCCACTCGATGCTGCACCAGTCGTCGTTGCTGCTGGGCGCATCGGATGCGCTGCTCGCCTGGTCGCGGCGGATCACGCTCACCGCGGTGAGCAGTGTTGTCGCCGCACAGGCCGCACGCTGGATGCCGGGCGTCAGCATCGGCGTGCTGCCGAACGCGATCGACGTCGACTTCTGGCGGACCGATGATCACACGGACCGCATCGGTGACGTGCACTTCGTCACCGCCATGCGGCTTTCGCGGAAGAAGCGACCGCTCGCGCTCCTGCGCGCATTCGCGAAGGCCGTACGGTTCGTCGCGGGCGCACCGCCGATGCACCTCACGATCGCCGGCGATGGTCCCGAACGCGGCGCAGTGCTGCGCCTCGCCGACGAGCTCGGAATCGCGGCGCACGTCACGCTCGCCGGCCACCGCGATCGCGAGCAGCTCCGGGCACTTTACGCGTTGGCGGACGTGTTCATCCTGCCCAGCGAGCGGGAGTCGTTCGGGATTGCGGCGCTGGAAGCGCGGTCGGCGGGACTGCCGGTCATTGCCATGCTGGCGGGTGGCGCGCGCGACTTCATCGTGTCGGGGGTGAACGGAATGCTCGCGCGGGACCATCAGGAGCTGGCGACGTTCATCTCGCGGCTGGCCCTCGACCGGCCCCTGCGGCGGTACATGATGAACCGCAATCGAATGGCGCCGCCGGACTACGACTGGAGCGCCATAACGCTGGCGCATCGTGCGATCTACGAGGCGGCCGTCCGCACCCGCGACGCGGCCACAGTGGCCGCCCAGAGATAGCCCGGCAACGCGAGCGCCACGAAGTAGCACGCATGCTGCACGACTGCGATGCTCACCGCGTGTTCGGTCGACACCCCGAGTCGGGTATAGACGAGAATGACTGCCCCCTCGTACACCCCGAGGTTTCCGGGAACGATCGGCAGCAGCGTCGCGAGATTGAGGGCAGCGAGGACAAGCACCGCACTCGCCACCGGCAACGCAATCCCGAATGCCCGCTGCACGCAGAGAATCGCGAGGAGCTCGGCCAGCTTCTTGGCGAGCGCGAGCAGCAACGCCAATCCGCCCCGGGTCGGAGACCGAAGCGGATCGAGCGCCTTCCCGAGATTCACGATCGCATTCGCGATGCGCGGCGGCAGGGAACGCTCGGCACGGGCAACCAGTTCGTCACGCTGCCATGCGACCGCGCCACACAGCAGGAGCAACAGCAGCACGCCGACCGCAAGCGTCTCCCACCCCGTTCGCATCCAGTCGGGAAGTGTGAGCAGAAGCGCCGCGGTCGACAGCACTGTCACCTTGGCGATACCTACGAGCAGCTGGTCCATTACCGTGATCGAGACCGCTGCCGCCCGCGTGACACCGATGCGTGTAACGAGCAGCACGAGCCCTGCCGCTTCGCCAAGGAAGAGGGGCGTCGTGTTCAGGGTGGATGACATCATCGTGGTCACGCCGAGCATGCGCGTGATGGTGTTGTCCGGCGTCCGGGGCGCGAGCACCGACCACTGTACCGCCCACAGCGGGAGGATGGCGGCGAAGCACAGCACAGCCGCCAGCAGCCACGCGATGCGCACGTTCCGCAACTCGAGTATCACGCGCTCCAGGTCAAGGCGGCGAAGTGACAGCGCGCCGATGGCGACGACGACAGGAACGGCAACGGCCCAGGCAGCGCGCCGACGTGCCGCGGGCGTCACGGCGACACCGCGAGCTCGCGCATGGCATGGAACGTCGCACCGGTGCGCTGCAAGAGCTCGATGACCTCGCGCAGGGCGCGCAGGGCAAAGTCTCCTGTTCGGAAACGGCAATCGTATCGCAAGTCCTCGTGCGTCAGATCGACGAACTCCCACGGATGGACGAAGAGCACTACCGGATCACTCAGCGCCCGCATCCATGGGTCGCGAAGGAGGCGTGGGAGGCGGTAGACGGAGGAGGTCATCGACGCGGCGATGCGTGTGAGCGAGGTGGGCAGCCGTTGCGCGTAGTACGATCGCTTGTACTTGGCGAGCGACGAATCCAGGAGGAAATCCGTGTCCTCGAGCATGCGCACGTACCGCTCTGGAAAGCGGAGGTACGGCGCGCGAAACGAGGTCACCGGCGCGAATTCCCGCAGGATGGCCGCCGATCGCGAGATCTCCCAGCGAGCGGTCGCGTCGTCCATCTGGTCGAACGCCGTATGTGACATGCCGTGGCATCCGAGCTCGTGCCCGGCATCCACCACGGCGCTGACGTGCCGTGGGTAACGCTCGGCCACTTCACCCGTCGTGAAGTAGGTTGCGCGAATGCCCGTCTCCGCGAAGAGGGCGAGGAGTTTGGGCGCGGCGTCGTGGATGCCGCGGAACGTCGAGCTGAGGTAGGGCGGGCAGTCCGGCTCGAAGTCGACCGTTATCGAAACTCGTGTCACGCGATCGAGGAAAAGAAGTGGGCCCTGTGGGACTTGAACCCACGATCGGCCGATTATGAGTCGGCTGCTTTAACCAACTAAGCTAAGGGCCCGAGGTACCGGGGCTGGCCACCCCTCAAGGTACGCCCATTGCACCAGCTTTCCAATGTGCACCGGTGGGGGCGACGCTGCTTTCGCCACGAGTCGGTGGCTGGCTGGCGAAGAATGGCCCATACCCGTGCTGGGCAACCCGCGGTCGCTGCCTCCTGCGCGGAGCGCGAATCGACTACTTCATGCCGGCGCGTACGCCGGCGAAGGACGCAATGATCGCTGTCATCACTGGATCGTCGGGGTTCATCGGGTCACACCTCGTGGAGACGTTGCTCGCGCGGGGTGCAATGGTCCGGGCGCTGGTGCGTCCCGAGACCCGCTCGACGGCGCGCGATCCGCGGGTTGAGTACCACACCGCGGACCTGCTCGACGACCGATCGGTGCGACAGAATCCAGTCTGGAAGGACGCCACGCACGTGTACCACGTCGCGGGTGTGACGAAACGCCGCACCCTGGCCGAGTTCCGCCACGGCAATGTCGTCCCCGTGGCGAATATCCTCGCGGCCCTCGCCGATGGTCGTGGCGCGCGCCTGCAGCGCGTGGTGCTCGTCTCGTCGCAGGCGGCCGCCGGTCCGGCACAGGCGCTGGACCATCCGGTGACGGAAGACGACCCGCCACACCCGATTGAAGCCTACGGCCGCAGCAAGCTGGAAGCGGAGCAGGTGGCCACGCGATATGGCGAGTCCCTGCCTGTCACCATCGTCCGCCCCAGTGCGGTTTACGGGCCGAGGGACGTGGACTTCCTCAACGTGTTCAAGCAGGCGACGAATCGCGTTGCGGTGTTTGCGGCACCGGCCGACCAGTTGATGAGCATCGTGCACGTGCAGGACCTGGTGCGCGCCATCGTCATGGCGTCGGAGTCGCCGCGCGCCCGCGGCCGCACGTACTTCGTCGGCTCGGATGCGCCGGTCTCGTGGCGGAGCCTCTACGCGCTCATCGCGGCGCTGGCGTCGTCCACCTTTCGTGGGGTGCAGCTGCCGCAGTCGCTTCTCCACGTCGCCGGGCATGCGGGCAACGCACTCGGACGGATCACCGGTCGCCCGGTGCTGCTCAACACCAACAAAGTTTCGTTAGCGGCCCCGAACTGGTGGGTCTGCGACTCGCAGCGGGCACACGACGAGCTCGGCTGGCATCCGGAAATCTCACTGCAGAATGGTTTGCGCGAGACATATAATTGGTATCGCCAGGCGGGACTGCTGCGACCGAGAAAAGGTGCCGATTCGGCGGTACAAGTGCCGGAGGAACGAGTCTGAACGGGTTGCTAGAGAACGACGCCCTGCGCGTCGGTTGCCGTACGCTCGTCGACGTGCTCGAATACCGTGCGTCCACAAGTGCGGACCATACGGCGTATCGATTCCTGTCCTCGTCGGGCGACGAGGAGGGTGTCCTCACCTACGCGCGGCTTCGCGAGCGTGTGGCGCGCATGGCGAGCCGTATCGCGGAGATCGCGGCGCCCGGCGACCGGGTCGTGTTGCTTCTCCCTCCGGGTCTCGATTACGTGACGGTGCTGTTCGCCTGTCAGTATGCGGGCGTGGTGGCCGTGCCCGCGTACCCGCCCAACCCGCGCCGGCCTGATGCCCGCGTGGCCGGCATCGTCGCCGACTGCGGGGCGCGCTTGGCCATCGTGTCGTCGACACTGCATCACCGGCTCACCCAGTTCATCGCGAGTTCACCCACCCTGGCGCACATCGCGTGGGTCGACGTCGAGGACATGCTCGATGCGTCGGCGCCGGAGTTGATTCGTCCCGCGCCCGCCGGTGGCCTGGCGATCCTGCAATACACGTCGGGCTCCACCGGCGACCCGCGCGGCGTGATGCTGCCGCACTTGTCCGTGATGCACAACCTGGCGGTGATTCACCGCGTCTTCCGCCAGCGCGAAGGGGATGAGGCGGTCTTCTGGGTGCCGCCGTATCACGACATGGGGCTGATCGGCGCCATCCTGCAGCCGCTGTACGCGAAGTTCCCAGTGAACCTCATGGCGCCGTCCACATTCTCGCAACGGCCCATTCGCTGGCTGGAAGCGATGTCAAAATACCGTGCGACGACCAGCGGCGCACCCAACTTCGCGTACGACCTCTGCGCGGAGCGCGTAACGGACGACGAGCGCGCCGCGCTGGACCTGTCTCGCTGGCGGATCGTCATCAATGGTGCGGAGCCCGTGCGGGCAGACACGATGAACCGCTTCGTTGCCGCATTCGAGCCACATGGCTTCCGCCGCCAGTGCTTCAGGCCCTGCTATGGCCTGGCCGAGGTGACGCTCTTCGCGGCGGCGGCGCGCGGGCTCTCGGCGCCAACGGTGCTCCGTGTCGATCGCGCGAGCCTCGCGCAGCGAACGCTGCGGCATTCGGAGCGGGAGGACGCCGCTTCGCTGGTCACGGTCGGTCCGCCGTCGGACATGCTCACCGTGCGCATCGTCGATCCAGACACCAACGTCGAATGTGCGCCGGACAAGGTTGGCGAGATCTGGATCGCGGGCGGCAGTGTCGCGTCAGGATACTGGGGGCGCGATGCCGAGTCGGCGGAGGTGTTCGGCGCGCGCCTCGCGGGTTCGACCGAGGCCTTCCTGCGTACCGGAGACCTCGGCGCCATTCACGAGGGGGAGCTCGTCGTCACCGGCCGGTTGAAGGATTTGGTGATCGTCGCGGGACGGAATTTCTATCCGCAGGACATCGAGAACGCCGCGGAGCATGGACATCCGCACATCCGCGGTGGCGCCGTGGCGGCGTTCAGCATTGGCTCCTCGGGACGCGAGCACGTCGTGATCGTGGCGGAAGTCGCACGTCATCACCGGACGTCGGCCAACGCGCTCGTGGTCGGCGCCGTGCGCACGTCGGTCGCCAACGCACTCGGCGTCACCATCGACGATGTCGTGCTCATTCGCCAGGGCACGCTGCCGAAGACGTCGAGCGGCAAACTGCAGCGCCGACGCACGCGCGACCTCTACGAGTCCGGCGACATCACGATGCTTGCCGTGGAAACCCCGGTGAATGCGCGGGCGATCGGATCGCCGCGCGTGACCTCGAGCGCCGAGGTCGGCGTGGCGTTGCGGTCGTGGCTCCGGGAGTACGCGCGTCATCACCTCGATTCGGTGGGGATGAACGAGCGGCGTGAGATGCGTCAGGAAGTCACGCGTGATTTCGCCGCACAGGGGCTGTTCGGCCTCGACACGCCCGTGGAGCTCGGCGGATTGGGCCTCGCGCAGGTGGACGTGCTGCGTGTCGTGGAACAGCTCGCGTCGATCGACCTCACCCTCGCGACCTATGTGGGCGGCCACAATTCTCTCGGGGTGCGTCCGATCGTGCAACATGGACAGGCGGCGCTTCGCGCCAGCCTGGTGCCGGCGCTGGCGCGCGGCGAGCGCATTGGCGCACTCGCCCTGAGTGAACCGGCCGCCGGGTCGAATCCGTGGGCGATCGAGACGGTAGCGTTGCCGGTGGACGGTGGCTGGCAGTTGCACGGCGTGAAGAGCTGGATCGGCTCCGCCGCCACCGCGGGCGTTTTCACGGTGATTGCCCGCATTCCCGGCGACGACGGTGGTATCACCGCGTTCGTGGTTCGCGCGGGCGTGCCGGGGCTGCGGATCGGGGAAGCCGCGGCAACGCTGGGCATGCGCGGCATGTGGCAGAACGCGGTGCACCTCGAGGGTGTGTTCGTCGGTCCCGAGGCGGTGCTGGGCGGTGTGGGGCAGGGCATGCTCGTGGTTCAGGACACCTTGCTGCATGCGCGCTTCGGCGTAGCGGCCATGAGCCTCGGCGGGCTGAAGCGCGCGATGCAGCTGTCGCACCGATATGCGGCGCGGCGAAAGGTGTCGTCTGGCCGATTGATGGATCATCCCGCGACGCGTGCGCGCATCGGGGGCATGGCCGCGTCTGCGGCGGCGTTGGACACCTACCTCGCGGTGCTGGCAGAAGCGATGGACGCCGGCGTCGCGCTGCCCGAGGACGCATTCATCGTCTGCAAGACCGCTGGCCCCGAGCTGCTGTGGGAAGCGGTCGACGGAACGATGCAGTTGCTCGGCGGGCGCGGTTACGTGGAGACCAACCCCGCGGCGCAATTGTTTCGCGATGCCCGGTTGCTTCGCATCTTCGAGGGGCCGACCGAGCCGCTGCTCGTGCATCTCGGCACGCGCGCCATGCGCGATGCGTCGGCGCAACGCCTCCTTGTCGCCGACCGGCTCGGCGCGCCTGACATTGCGGATCAGTTGGCGCGCGCGGCAACGCAGGTCGCGGCGCGGTTGTCGGCGCACGGCGCGACCCGCGCCGCGGCGAATCAGTGGGCGTCGCTGCTCCTCGGCGGCGCCGTCACCGAAGGCGTGATGCTGGCGTCGGCGCGGATCGCCCGGGCGCGCGGTACGTCGGGCTGCGACCTTGCCATCGCGCGATTCGAGGAGCGTTTCGAGGCCGCGCTGGGCCGCTGTTCCACGGCGCACGCCGATGAGCGCGCGGCGCTGCTGGGCCAGAATCTCGAATCCGCCGTGGAGTGGGCGAACACTGCGGTGGGCGATGTCGAGCAGCGCTCCAATGAGCGCATCGATCCGCTCCTCGATGTCGAGTGGGTCGAGGCCGCTCCGCGGCAGCCCAAGCCGCTGGCCGCGCGTCCGGCTGGAGAGATCGTCCATTCACCGTCGCTCGTGTACATCCTCGACTGGTTGTCTGAAGAATTCCAGCTGGCGCCGGGCGCGGCGAGCGCGGAGACCAGCCTGCGGGATCACGGCCTCGACTCCCTGGCAGCCACGCGACTCGTCGTGGCGCTCGAGAGCCACCTCGGCCGTCGCATCGACGCGTCGCTGCTCTGGCGCTCGGCGACGATCGGCGAGTTCGCATCCGCCGTGGACGGCGTCCGCGGCGATGATGCGACGCTTCCGACACTCACCGTGCCGCATGACGTACATCCGGACGCGCTGCCCGTGTCGCAGTGGCCGGAGTTCCGTGCTCTCAAGGGAAGGCTCGCGGAGGTGATCGCGGGCGATTCGGTCAGTCCGTATTTCACGGTGCATGAAGGCATTTCCGGCGCGACGGCGACGGTTGATGGACGCGAGCTGATCAACTTCTCCAACTACAACTATCTGGGGCTGTCGGGTCACCGGGATGTGACGCTCGCCGCGCAAAGAGCCGCGGAGCAGTACGGGACATCGGTTTCGGCGAGTCGCGTCGTGTCGGGCGAGCGGCCATTGAACGGCGAGCTCGAAGCGGCGCTGGCGGGCTTCGTGGGCGCGGACGCGGCCCTCGTGTTCGTTGGCGGGCACGCGACCAACGTCGCGGTACTCTCCCATCTCTTCGGGCCCGGCGACCTCGTGCTGTGCGACGCGCTCATCCACAACAGTGCGTTACAGGGCGCGGCGTTTTCCGGCGCACGGTGGGTCACTTTTCCCCACAACGACTGGGCGGCATGCGATGCGATGCTCGCCGAAATGCGGCACCGCCATCGGCGCGCGATCGTGGTGATCGAGGGGGTGTACAGCGCGGACGGCGACATGCCGGATCTTGCGCGCTTCGTGGACGTGAAGTCGCGCTACGGCACCATGCTGATGGTCGACGAGGCGCACTCGCTCGGCGTGCTTGGCGCGACGGGCCGCGGTATCGCGGAAGCGGCGGGCGTAAATCCCGCTTCGATCGATATCCTCATGGGCACGTTGAGCAAGACGCTGGCGAGCTGCGGCGGCTACATCGCGGGCAGCCGAGAGCTCGTCGAGTACCTCAAGTACACTGCGCCTGGCTTCGTGTACAGCGTCGGCATCACCCCGCCAAATGCGGCGGCTGCGCTTGCGGCGCTTCGGGTGCTCGATGCCGAGCCGTGGCGCGTGACGCGGGTGCGGGAGAATGCGAGGTTGTTCGCGCTGTACGCGCGCGAGGCGGGGCTGGATACGGGCAAGAGTGGTGGCGCCGGCGTGGTGCCGGTGATCGTGGGCGATTCGGCGCGCGCCGTCCGCATCTCGCAGGCGCTCTTCGCGGCGGGCGTGAACGCGTCACCGATGATCAGTCCCGCCGTGCCGAACGATGAGGCGCGGCTGCGGTTCTTCGTGTCGAGCGAGCACACGGAGCCACAGTTGCGCGCGGCGGTGAGCGCGATGGCAACGGCGGTGGCCCACGAGATCGCGCAGGATCCCGTGGCCCCGACGTCAGCGGCGGTTCATCGTCACGGCTGAGCACTGGATACTCGCGCTATTCGATCACGTCAGTCCCACTCGGTGTGCGCGCGTCTCGATGGCGTACGCAACAATGAGCGCGACCGCGCCCGTGAGCAGGCCGGCCACGATGTCGACGGCGTAGTGATAGCCGCCGTAGACCGCGCCGATGCAGATCCCGGCCGTGAGGAGGGCCACCACGATGCCGACGGGCCGCTGGAAGCGCAGGGCGCAGACGCTTGCGACGACGGATGCAGCTACGTGCGACGACGGGAAGGCGGTCCCTCGCGAGGATCCGGAGGCGAGCAGCGCCATCACCAGGGAACGAATGTGACCCGCGGGAGCCGCCGATGCGCCGCGCAGGAATCGAGGGCCGTCCACGGGAAAGATGACGTACACGGCGAAGCACAGCGCATAGACGACCGTCAGGGCGAACAACGTGCCCGAGAAGTCGCTGCGTCTTCCCTTGAGCCACAGCACCGCCGGTGGCACGAAGATGAGGGCGTAGTACGAGAGATAGGACGCGTGAAGGAGTTCACTCAGAGGCGCCCACGGCCATGCCTGGGCGAGAGTGCGAGAAGGATCCGTTGGAAATAGCACGCGCTCCCAGCCCGTGACGAGACTGTCCTGGTGGGTCCGCGCCGCTCCGCCAATGAGCCAGCGTAGCTCGACATAGAGGAACGGACCGAGCGCCAGGGGGGTCCATTGGCGCACCGTGGTGGGCAGCGCGCCGGCATAGGCGAGTGAAACCACGCCGAGTGCCACCAGGTGCAGGAGCAATCCGTTGAGTGACCCTGAGGTGCGCGTCCACTGCGCCATGGGCAGGAGCATCACTGTCAGGTAAACGGCCAGGATGCCGAGTGCCCAGCGGAGCATGTGGTCGTGGTGCCGTCCTTCTCCGTCGGCTGGGGAGTGAGCGCGAGGTCGTCCGTTCATGCGGCCGGAGTATTAACTTTGCGCAGGCCCAGCGGTAGTTCACGACTCCAGATATTCTCAGTGACCATCGAAATACTCCCGGTCGCAACGCGACGTGATCTTCGTCGATTCGTGGACCTGCCGTGGCACATCTACAACGAGAAGGACCATCCGCACTACGTGCCACCGCTCCGTGTGGCGGTGGAGGATGCGCTTGACCGGAAGAAGCCATTCTACAAGGATGCAGACCGCGAGCTGCTTCTCGCCGTGCGCGATGGAAAGGTGGTCGGCCGGATCGCGGCGATCGAGAACCGCGCACACAACCGCTATCATGGCGATCGCGTCGGCTTCTGGGGTTTCTTCGAGAGCATAGACGACCAGGAAGTCGTGAACGGCCTCTTTGCGGCCGCCGGCGCGTGGCTGTCCGCACGGAACCTGGACGTGATGCGCGGTCCCGTGATGCCGAGCACCAATTACGATTGCGGACTTCTGGTTGATGGCTTCGAGCACGACCCGACCTTCATGACGCCGTGGAATCCGCCGTCCTATGCCGCGATGGTAGAGCAGACGGGCCAGGCGAAGGTGAAAGACCTGGTCGCCTATTACATCCCCATGAACGACAACAGCTTCGTGCTGCCCGAGTCCGTCAAGGCAATCGCGGCTCGCGCGCAGGCCAAGAGTCGCATGACGTTCCGGGATCTCGATCTCTCCCGCTGGAACGACGAGCTCGAGCTCTGCTGGGACGTCTACAACCACACCTGGGAGGACAACTGGGGGTTTGTGCCGATGACGAAGGAGGAGTTCGTCGCGATGGCCAAGGATCTCAAGCCCCTGCTGATTTCCGAGTTTGCCTACATGGCGGAAGTGGACGGCAAGCCGGCGGGATTCATGTTGATCGTTCCCGATTTCAACCAGGTGCTCAAGAAGATCAAGACCGGCCGCCTCTTCCCGACCGGACTGATACGGCTGCTTCTCGGAAAGTCGAAGCTGCGCAGCGGTCGCATCATGGCACTCGGCATCAAGCGCGAGTACCGGAACCGTTCGATCTTTCCGCTGTTCATCCTCGAGTCCTACCGGCGAGGTCTCGCCTACGGTGCGGCAGGCGCGGAAGCGAGCTGGATTCTCGAAGACAATGAGCTGCTCCTCGGCCCTCTGAAAGCGCTTGGACTGCGTGAATATCGACGCTGGCGATTGTACGAGGGTCTGACACGGCCTGCCGCGTGAGCGCAATCATCGTCACGGGCGGCGCGGGCCTCATTGGCTCGTCGGTGGTGCGCCGGATCATTGCCGGCAGCACTACGACGTCGTGAAGGTGGACAAGCTCGGGTACGTCGCAAACCCGGCATCGCTGCGCTCGGACAAGGATCTCGCGATCGATGGGCCACATATCGTCATCGACGCTCGCATGGTTCGCGCCTCCGGCATCGGTACGTACATCGAGCAGATCGTTCCCCGCATCGTGGCGCAGTGGTCGGGTGCCCGCTTCACGATTCTTGGCGATCAGGACGTCTTGTGCCACCTCATTCCCCAGTCGCCGCGCGTCGCGTATGCACCATTCGAGGCGTCGATCTACTCGATCAAGGAGCAGCTGACCTACCGCCGCGTGGTTCCCAAGGATGCTGCCCTGCTGTGGGTGCCGCATTTCAATGTTCCCCTCCTGTACGGTGGCCGCCTTGCCGCCACGGTTCACGACGTGTTTCATCTGGCGTCACCTGAAGTCTCGGGACCAAAGCGACTGTACGCCAAGCTGCTGTTCCGATCCGTCGTACGGCGGGCCGGGCTGGTGATGTGCGATTCTGCCTTCACCGCGAACGAGCTGCGACGGCTGGCTGGCGAGCCGCGGCGCTTGGAGATTGTGCATCTCGGCGTGAGCCCGCGGTGGTCCGCGCTGCCGAGCACTGAGCCCCCCCTGACTGGGTCTTATCTGCTCGCCGTTGGCAATGTGAAGCCACACAAGAACCTGCAGCGCCTCGTGGCTGCGTTCGAACGCGTCGCCGATGACATCCCCCACCGACTCGTAATCGTGGGACGGCGCGAAGGACTCCTGACGCTCGACACCGAAGTGGAGCAGATGGCCGCGCGACTCGGTGAGCGCGTACTGTTCACCGGGCATGTCACACCCGACATACTCGAGCGGTACGTTGCCGGATGCGCTGCCCTGATTCACCCTTCGCTGTACGAGGGGTTTGGCCTGCCGCCACTGGAAGCCATGGCGGCCGGCCGGCCCGTTGCCGTTTCCCGTGCCGCGTCCCTTCCCGAGGTCTGCGGTCCGGATGCCGATTACTTCGATCCGACTGATGTGGGAAGCAT
>JBBQFW010000063.1:0-15848 GCA_038322445.1 Gemmatimonadales bacterium | reverse complement strand
GCATTCAGGTTGAGGTCGTGCCAGCCGGTCTGATTCACGCCGTACCCCACGGAACCGTCGATGCTGAAGGTGTACCGCTGCAAGTAGCGGCGACTGCCGCCGAGCGACGCGCGCCACACCTTGGGCGCGCTGAAGCCATTCTGCTGGTCGCGCGAGCGAAGGAACGAATACGAACCGTTCAGCGTGATGCCCTGCAGTGTCACACCGCCCGTCGACACCGTGATCTGCGACGACAGCGAGTGTAGTTGCGACGTCAGCTCGTTCACGCTGCCGTACTCCCGATGCAGTCGTGAACTGACGATGCTCGTTGCGCCGGTCGTCGGCACGATGTCGCTCGGCGCGCTGAATACGGGACGACCACCTTCGCTTTCGATGGTGAACTTCGGCGTCGCATTCAGGTTGAGGTCGTGCGAGCCGGTCTGGTTCACGCCGTACCCCACGGAACCGTCGATGCTGAAGTTGTACCGCTGCAAGTAGCGGCGACTGCCGCCGAGCGACGCGCGCCACACCTTGGGCGCGCTGAAGCCATCTTCAAAGGTCGTGACGTTGCGGCGCTGGCCAGAGAGCGGCACCGGCGACGGCGCGCCGCCGACATCGAGGCATTGCGTGGGGATCGAAGCGGGGTCATTCAGGTAGGCCGTCCAATCGGGAACGGGGACGGCGGCACCAATGCAGGTGAGCGTGGACTGTCCCCCCAGCAGGCCCGTCGCGTCAACCGAGGTGGCCACCAGGTTCGACGAGACCTTGCCGCGAAATTCGCCGGCGCCTCCGCGGATCGTCCACGCAGAGGCATTGAAGCCGCCGCCAGGACCTCCGCCGCGACCGCCGAATCCACCACCCTGTCCACCCTGGCCAGCGCGCGCGGCGGCCGAGGTGTCTCCAGGCGCCGGCGCCGGCGGATTGCCGGGCGCGCCCATCGAGTACGTGAACCCGAAGCGCGGGCTCGCGTGAATCTCGCTCGGCGTGTGATCCGTGCGGCGGTTGAAGAGCGACTCCACTTCCGCGTTGTATTCCGGCGTCTTCGGAAACGCCGACGCTTCAAGGCGCAGCCCGTACACCATCTGGATGCGTGGCGATTTCCGCCAGGCGTCGCCGAGGTAGAGCGCGGCGTTGTTGCTGCCCGCCAGGCGGTCGCTACCGGACAGCGTGCGCGTGTACTGCGACGGCCGGTTCGCCTCGAAGTCGGCAAGCGAATTGTAAGCGAACGTGCCGTATCGATTGTTGATATTGCCGATGGTCGAGCGATCTTCGTTGAGCAGGCCGCCAAGCTTCAGGCGATGCGCGCCGCCGGCGCTCACATAGCTGACCTCGTCGCTCGCCTCGAGCAGCCGCGAATGCGTCTCCTGGGGCAGCGACGGATTGCCGCCGAACTGGAGGCTCGTGACACTCTGCGTGCCGTCCGCGAGCGTCCCGGCCATCGTCACGCGCCCATCGGGCGCAATGAGGTACGGCTCGGTGTGCTGCCGATCGGACGACTGGTAGATGCGCGCCTCATTGATCAGGCCGTGCACATGCGACGTCAACGTCGCCATCACGCCACCGCCCATCGTCTTCAGGTTGCCGCCCGTGCTCGGGACCGCATTCGACGAGATGCGCGTGGCATCCTGCAACTGCCCGCGCCAGTCGCCACGCACCGTGAGCGTATGCAACTCGCCGAGCGACCAGTCGTAGCGAACGATGGCGGAGGCGTTGTCGTTGAGGCGTTCGTCCGGAATGCCGGGCAGCGTGGCACGAACCCCGAGCACGTTCAGTCGATTGAGGAAGCGCGTGACGGAATCCTGGCTCGCCCCGAGGCGCGTGAGCGTCTGCGAGTTGGCGGCGAGCAGCGACGACAGCGGATTCGTGCGGCGAGAGACGGACGCAGCGCCGAAGACGAACATCTCGTCCTCGACGATCGGTCCGCCCGCGCCGAAGCTCAGCGAGTTCTGCATGTACTTCTGGCCGAACGTCGCCGACGACTCGTCGACGAATTCCAGCTCGGGGTCGCGAAGGGCGTACGTGAACACGCCCTGGATGTTGTTCGTGCCCCCGCGCGTCGTGGACGCCACCTGGCCCCCGGTGAACTGTCCGCGGCTCACATCATACGTATTGGTGATCACGCGCGTGCTGCGCACCGCCTCCGACGGAACGCTGCCGGAGCCGAAGCTCAGGCCGTCCAACGTGATCTGGTTCTGGTTCGTCGGTTGACCGCCGACGGAGAACGAGGCCGCCGTAGAGTCCGTGGCGGAGGTGCCGATCACACCAGGTGCGAGCGCCGCGATGGACGCGAGGTCGCCCTTGTCGATCGGCAGGCGATCGAGCTGCGCCGCCGAGAGGTTGCGCTCCTGGCTCCCCGCTGTCGGACGATCCTGCTGCTGCCCCTGGTTGTTGTTCGCGCGCACCTGCACCGCGGCCAGCACCTGCGGATTGCGCGTGAGGCGGACGTTGTGGACAAGGCGGTCTTCGTCGCTCTGGCGGGAGACGTTCCCGGTGTACGGCCCGAAGCCGATCGACGTCACCTTGATGGTGTAGTTGCCACCCCCGTCCGGGAAGAGGATCGAGAACTCGCCCTTCTCGTCCGTCGTCTTGCGGCGCGTGATGCCGGTCTCGGACGACGTGAGCTCCACGCGCGCGCCAGCAATTCTCGACGTATCCGGCCCGGTGACCCTGCCCATCACGATATCGGTGGTGGAGCCAACCTGCGCGGACACCGGTCGAGTGGCAGCAACCATCAACACGGCAAGAAACAGCGAATATCGCAGCACGACGGAGCGCATGAGCAGGGAATGAGGGCGAATCAGGAGACAGACGCACTCGTGCGCGCAGTCGGTCAGTCGATCGTAGTACGTCGCTCCAGCAGCGAACCGTTGGTGGCGGGCACGATGAGGTCGCCGCGCAGGGCCTCCGACGACGGCAGTGCCGCCTCCGCGATGGCGTCGCGCACCGCATTCACCACGTCGAACGAAGCCTGGCGCACGATGCGCGCGACCGCGCCGATCGCCGCGCCGACCACCCGCGCGGGATCGACAGTCGGTGCACCGCCATTCGGGTACAGCGACGTGAGGATCAGTGATCGCAGCGACAACGCGATGGGTGTGGCGAACTGCAGCGCATTGAAGCGGTCGTCGTAGTGAACGCCGAGCCCTTCAATCAACGACGCGGTCCGGGCAAAGTAGACAAGCTGGCTCGGGAGGATCACGGGCCAGTTGTACAGCTCGGCGAGCACCTCATTCGCGAGCAGCTCGACACGCTCCCGTGTCGTCGTCTGTTGCGCCGACACGGACAGCAGCGTCGAGGCGAGTCGCTGGATCGTGCTCGGGTCAGCGCCCGGCACCACCAGTCCGAGACGGTAAAAACTCTCGGCCAGCTCCAGAGGATCCTTGCGGATGGCCGCAAAGATCGCCGCCACCAGCTCGCGCCGCAGCGCGACCGGCACCCGCACGACCATCCCGAAATCAAGGAGGATGATCCTGCCATCCGCGGCGACGTGCATGTTGCCCGGATGCGGGTCGGCGTGGAACAGCCCGTGGATCAGCATCATGCGCGCATAGAGTTCCATCACCTCGCGAACGAGGCGTTCCGGCTTCACGCGGCCTTCAGCCACCCACGCATCCAGGCGATCGACACGAATCCCCGGACAGTATTCAAGGACGAGCGCGCGTTGCCGGACCAGTGGTTCGATCACCCGCGGAATCCAGACCTCGCGCCGGCTCGCGAAGTTGGCTCCGATGGCGATCGCATTCGCCGCCTCCAGGCGGAAGTCCATCTCCTCGGAAACGCGAAGGGAAAACTCCTCGATGACCACGCGTGTGCCGATCACGTGCGGGTTGGGCCACCAGCGCTCCACCATACCCACGATGCGCTTCGCCGCCGCGACATCCTCCGCGACGAGTTGCTCCACTCCGGGGCGCAGGACCTTCACGACGACGTCCTCGCCGCCGTACCGCGCACGATGCACCTGGCCGAGGGATGCGGCGGCGAGTGGGGTGCGATCGAAATGCTCGAAGACCTCATCCGGTGGTGCGCCGTACTCCTCCGTGATGATCCGCTCCACCTCGGCGATCGGGACGCCGGGCACCTGGTCGGTGAGCGTCGTCAATCGCATGGCATAGGTCGGCGCGAGCACATCGCTGCGCCCCGCGAAGATCTGCGCCATCTTCACGAACGTGGGGCCGAGCCGCGCAAGGGTCGTGACGAGGCGGTCGGCGCGCCGGTTGTGGTCCTCCTGGCTACGACGTGCCGGTGCGCCGAAGAAGAACCAGCGCTTGTAGTCGCGCCAGAAGGCCAGCGCGAAGGGGCCGAGCCGGAAGACGATGATGAAGAAGCGCATGGGCGCCGCTCAGGCGGCGCGCATCGTCGCCGGATCGATGTCGTTCGCGCGACACCACACCTCGTAGGTGGCCGGCATGATCTCGGACGGCGTGATCTCGCTGCGCCCGCCCCAGAACACATTGGTGTACGTCACCGGTATGCCGACGGATTCCAGGTGCGCGTCGATCGCGGCCTTGTGCGCGAGCACGAGCGGCTTGTCGGTACCGTGCGCCACGGCCATGATGTTCACGTCGGCAAACTCCGGCCCACCTTCGCGCCAGTAGGCATGCGTGAGGATGTGATGACGGCCCACTTCGCGACCGGCCTCGATCTCGCGCCCCACCGGGACCTTCCAGTGGAAGAGCGCGTTGTAGCGCGTCACGCGCGCGCCGGTCGCGGATGGCTTGACGTGTTCCAGGAAGGTCGAGAACCGGCCAATTACGCCCCGTTCCGCCAGACCGCGGGCAACCGCCAGGAACTCCTCGAAAGAGACGCCTGCCTCAACGGCACGCGCCCGCCACGGGTCAGTCGTCAGCTCCGCCGGTTCGAACTCCCGCTTCAGCGCACCGAGAACCTGCCACTCCAGTGCCGACAGGTTGGCAATCGTGGTATCGAGCACGACACCCGGCTCGTCGCTGCGACTGCCGGGCTCCATGCCCTTGCGGCGCACGTGACCCACGCCGAGCGCAAAGAGTCGTTTCGCCGGCATGATGCGAAATGCCGACGCGCCGATCCGGTTCGCGAGCACCTCGCAATGCCGCTGCATCGAGAACCCTTGCGGCACCTTGAGCGTGGTCCACAGACGGTACACCGAGCCCGGTGTCTCCGCGTCCGTGGAGCGGATCACGATGTGACCGGAGAACGGATCCTTCTGCGACAGGTAGTCGAACGATTCATCCAGGCGATCGGCGGACACTCGCCACGCCACCAGTGCGCCGGGCGCGAGGTTCGTGGCCATCAACGTCTGCCGTACGCGGCGGATCACGCCCGCGACCAGCATGGCCCGTAGCCGTTCCAGCACGACCGCAACGGGCAGCTCGGCCAGGCGGGCGATCTCGACGAACGGATCCACGAGATATCCGGCGATGCGGTCCTCACTCACGGCGAGGATGCGGGCATTCACCGGATCGGAAATATCAGTCGGAATGACAGCGGCGTTCATCCGGCAAAGCTAACCGACGGCGACCCATGACATCGTGTCTTGGTCGTCGGCTCGGCGCTGAAGGCAAGGGGCGTTCGACGGCGTATCACCCTTCGCGCTGCCCCCTGCCGCGCACTCCTGCCCGTCGTCAGTATCCTGGCAACCGATGCTTCACTTCACGGGCGCCCGCTGCAACGCCAAATCCAACCGCGAGGCCGAGGCTCAACGCGGTGCCGGCGCCGACGAGCGGCAGAAAGGCCACCAGGGGAAGCGCAATCACGGCGGCCACCGCACCCGCGACGATGGGCGCGAGAGCCGACTGCACCGCGTCTACATAGCGTAGACGACGCGTCACAAAACCCTTCGTCTGCACATAGGCGAAGGTCGCGAGCAGGAAGGACGCCGCAAAGCTGAGGATGAACCACATTTAATACCTCGTCCGTGATGGGATACATCAGCTAGTACGCGAGTGGCGTGCGATGGTTTCGTCTGCCTCGCCCGCGAGCGCTGGCCAGTTCCGCACGCCTGCGCGTAGTTTGATACCGACCTCAACCACCCGACTCATGCTCACTCTCCGCGTCACGCGTCACGATCGGAACGAGCAACTGCTTGCCGAGTGCCAGAGCGACGTCATTCCTGCGCGCGGCGAGGTGCTGCAGCTCGATACCCTCGAGAGCGATGGGACGATGTCGCGTCACAGTACGCTCTGGCGAATTGTCGCCGTCACGATGCATGTGCCGTCATTGCAATCGTCGGCCCCGTACGACGGAATGCCACTCCGCGTCCGCACCGTCGAGGTGAGTGTCCTCCCCGACGTGACGCTCTTCCCTGCCCTGCACGAAGCGGCAGAACAGGTGCTGTCCGAGTCCCGCATGTAATGGCGGTCGCGCACTTCACCTCGTACTGGTCGCTTCGCTACACTAGTGTCCATCCTGAAACCGTGCTTTTGAAATGCGTTCGTCAATTCCCGCGCACGCGGGAATCGCATGTTCATAGCGCTCAATGGATTCCCGCTTTCGCGGGAATGACGAGTTTCAGGATGGAGACTCGCTAGGTTGCGAACGTGACTACGACCGCGCCGTCAGGGCGCCCCCGCAACGAGCGTCCGCTCCGCGCCACCGGCGACACCAATCGCGTTTCCTACGCACTTCCCGAGCATCTCGCAGAGTGGCAGCTGCCGCCAGGATGGAATTGGGGCTCGGAGGGACTGTGGCACCAGCATCGCCACCTGCAGGAAGTCATCGACGCACTCGATCGCTCGCTCTCCCTGGTGACGGCACCCGCTCCGTCGCACGCCGCATGGCTGGAAGCGGAAGCGAGAGCGCTGGCGCACCGCAATCATCCCGCGGTCCCGACCACTTACCACTACTGGACCTCCTTCTCGGGGAACCGGCGAGGGCCAGGCTATCTCCGTCGCTGGATCGCGGGGGAAACGATCGGCGCGCGACTGCTGCGCACGGGCCCCGAAGACGTGCCCGCCGTGCTGCGCGTCATGCGTGAGATCGGATCCACCCTCTCGTACCTGCACGACGCCGGCAGCGCACACGGCGCCCTCACGGTCGACAACGTCTGGACGACCCCAATGGGCCGCCTCTGGCTGCTCGGCTGGCAGTGGGCCGTCCCGATCTCCGTCATCCCCACAGACCTTTCGCCCGACGCGACGGGCATGCCCATTCCCCACGAGTGGAGGAATGGGTGGGCTCCGACTCCGGCCAGCGATCAGTGGCAGCTCGGCGCCCTCTGCTTTCAGGCCCTCACCGGCGAAGCCCCTCCCGCGGACGACATTCCGCCTGTTGCTCTGGTGCGCCCCGACGTGCCGTCTTCCGTGTCGCTCGTCATCGATCGCGCATTGCAACCCGATCCCGCCACGCGCTTCAGTTCGGTCGGTGCCATGGTGCGGGCCATGGACCGCGTGCTCGGCAGTCGCACCGTCCTGAACCTTTCGGGTGAGACCACGGCGGCTTCGCGCGAATCTCCTGAAGTGCGCCTTCGCTGGGCCCTCGCCGACGACTACGAAGTGCTCGCACCCCTGGGCGCCGGCACGTTCGGCTCCGTCTGGCGGGTTCGCGACTTGTCCCTCGGACGCGAAGTGGCGCTCAAGCTCCTCCACCAGCACGTCGCGCGCGACGAGCGCGCCGTCGGGCGTTTTCGCCGTGAGGCACGACTCGCGGCGCAGCTCGCGCATCCGTCGATCGTTCCGATCTATGATTGGGATAGCCGCGGCGACGTGGCGTGGTACACCATGGAGTTGGCCGAGGGAGGGTCGGTTGCCGACCTCGTGGAGCGCGCGGGCGCGCGGGCGCTCGCTGAAGTCGCACCGCAGATCGACAACGTGCTGAGCGGGCTCGCCGCAGCACATGCGATCGGTATCGTGCACCGGGACGTGAAGCCGGAGAACATCCTGATCGACAGGTATCGCCGGTGGCGGATCGCGGACTTCGGCATCGCCAATCCCGCAGGCGAGGAGACCACCGGTACGTCGGGAACGCCGGCCTTTTCACCTCCCGAGCAGCTTCTCGGCGAGCCGCAGGAGGCGGCGGCGGACTGTTTCTCGCTGGCGGCCATCGCTGCATTCGTGCTGACCGGATCGCCGCCTTTTGGCGACAGCGACAGCAAGGTCATTCTCGCGCGCACGCTCGCCGGCCAGTTCGACCCGTCCGGGTTCGCGCCGGAGATTGCGGCCTGGCTGCAGCGCGGCCTGGCGCCGCTTGCCTCGGATCGGTTCGCCGACGCTACCGAGATGCAGGAGCAGTGGCGCATCGCCGCGGGCGCGGTCCTTGAACGTGAACGGCGCGTGCCCTGGTGGAAGCGCATCTTCGGCGGCGACGAAGGTGTCGAAAGCTGGTGGCGCGAAGACGCATCCATCCCGGAGTGAGCCCGTCATGCCCATGAAATCGGTGAATCCCGCTACTGGAGAAACACTCGCGGAGTTCCGCACGCTCACCAGTGGCGAAGTGGAGGCGTGCATCGCGCGAGCCAGCGACGCGGCCCTCCGCTGGCGTTTTACCGCCGTGCAGGAGCGGGCGGGAGTGGTCGCACGTTTGGGAGACCTCCTCGATACGGACAAGGAGCGCCTCGGGCGCATCATGACGCGCGAGATGGGAAAGCCTATCCAGGCGGCAATCGACGAAGCCGCCAAGTGCGCGATGGCCTGCCGCTTCTATGCGGAGCGCGGTCCTGCGTTCATCGCCGACGCAGCCGTCGCTGATCCCGGACACCATTCCTTCATCGCCTATGAGCCTCTGGGCGTCGTGCTGGCGGTCATGCCGTGGAACTTTCCGTTCTGGCAGGTCATCCGATTTCTTGCGCCTGCGCTCGTTGCGGGAAATGCCGGTCTCCTGAAGCACGCGTCGAATGTTCCGCAGTGTGCGATGGAGCTCGAGTCGCTTGTCCGGCGTGCCGGAGCGCCTGATGGTGTGTTTCAAACGCTGCTGGTGGGCAGCGAGTCGATCCCCGCGATCATCGCCGACTCCCGCGTCGCCGCAGTGACGCTCACCGGAAGTGAAGGTGCAGGCCGCAGCGTGGCGAAGGCCGCTGGCGAGGCGCTGAAGCCGAGCGTGCTCGAGCTGGGCGGAAGTGATCCGTTCATCGTGATGCCGTCCGCGGACCTCCCGCTCGCCATCCAGACCGCCGTGAAGGCACGCACGCTCAACAATGGGCAGAGTTGCATCGCGGCGAAGCGGTTCATCGTGCATCGCTCGATTGCAGCTGAATTCACAAGTGGTTTTGCGGCCGGCATGCAGGCCCTGCGCGTCGGAGACCCAATCGATCCGGGGACACAGCTGGGTCCTCTCGCGACGGTCAAGCTCGCCGATGAGCTCCATGAGCAGGTGCGCAAATCGGTCGAACTGGGCGCGCGGGTCGTCTGTGGAGGCGTTTACGAGGCAGGGTCGGCATTCTACCCCGCTACCGTGATCACCGACATACCGCAAGCCGCTCCTGCGTACTCGGAGGAATTCTTCGGGCCGGTGGGATGCGTCTTCGTCGCGGAAGATGCGGGGGACGCGATTCGCCTCGCCAACGATACGCGCTTTGGACTGGCCGCCAGCATCTGGACGCATGATGTCGCCGAGCAGGAGCGATTTGCGCGCGAGGTCGATGCGGGCAGCGTCTTCGTGAACGACATGGTGGTGTCGGATCCACGCTTTCCGTTTGGTGGAGTAAAGGCGTCGGGCTATGGCCGCGAGTTGAGCGATGTCGGATTGCGGGCATTCACGAATATCAAGACGGTGCGGATGCGGCGGGCGAGCGGTGCACACGAGGGCACCACCGAGTAGGACGCTCGCGTCGTGCTACGGCACCACGCGAAGGTCGAGCCGCACGGTCGTTCCGCGACCCGACGTACTCTCGATCGACACGGCGCCACCCCAGCTCTCCACCATGCGGCGTGTGATCGCGAGTCCGAGCCCACTGCCACTGGTGCGCGTGGAGAAGTGCGGTTCGAAGATGCGCGGGAGCACTTCGTCCGGTATGCCGGTTCCGTCATCGCGCACCTCGATGCGCGTGTACCCGGCATCGCCGGCGCTCGCCACGTGACGGACGTGGGCGACCACGGCGCGCGCCCCCGCGAGACGCGCATTCTCGAAGAGATTCAGCAGCACTTCGCGGAGTTCATCGGGACGAGCGAAGGCGTGGGGCACCTCACCCTCGACCTCCGCACGCCACTCCACTTCGCCCACCCCGAGCTTCTCGAGCGCAACGACGTCCTGCACGATCGCCGCGATATCCGTTGGAATGGCTGGCGCGCGCTCCTCGGGACCGCCGCCGTATCGGCTGAACGCGCGCGCGATCTCATCGAGGCGGTCGATTTCCGTGAGGATGCGCGACACGTTCTTCTCCAGCACGTCCGCGAAGTCGGGACGACCGAAGGTGCGACGCAGGTGCTGAACGCCCAGCCGAATCGGCGTGAGGGGATTCTTGATCTCGTGCGCGACCTGGCGAGCCATCTCACCCCACGCAAGTACGCGCTGCGCACGCGCGAGGTCGGTCACATCGTCGAGCGTCAACACCACGCCGCCGCGATCGAGACGCGTCAGTTGTCCCCGTAGCGTACGGCCGTCGCGCTCCAATTCGAAGCCGTCTGATTCCAGCTCTGCCGGGAGAAAGGCCGTAATCCGGGCCGAGATGACCGGCGCCGCCATGTCGTCGATGAGCGCCCCGGGTGCGGCCGCTGTTCCCAGCATCGCCTCGGCGCGGGGGTTCGCGAGGATGACACGACCCTCCTCGTCGATTGCGATCACACCGCTGGCCACGGTGCGCAAAACGGCGTCGGTGCGACGTTGCGCCTCCAGAAGCGCAGCACGACTCTCGCCGAGGTCGCGCGCCATCGCGCGGAATGCGGTGAACACGGGGACGAATTCGTTCGCGGCCTTCGCGTCGAGCGGCAGCACGTTCTCGCCGCGCGCCACCGCCCGGGCGGACTCACGCAGCGCCGAAATGGGATGCGCCAGCTGCCTCGCGGCGCCCGCACTGAGCCACAGCGCGGCACCCGCGCCGAGCGCGGTCGCGAACAGCACGAGCACGCTCAGGTCGCGCCTCCGTCGTTCGAGCAGCACATCATCCACGCGGGCGGGCGCCGCCAGCACGATCGAACCGCGCGATCCGGGGAGCACGCGGTAGCCCAGTATACCCGTGGCGCCGCCGAGTGGCTCCGACATCGTCGCACTGACTTCGTCCGCGACGTCGATCGCCAGTGCGACCTCGGGCCGCAGCAGGTAGCCCATCGGCGCAAGCTCGGCAAAGGTCGAGTCACTCGCCGCCACGAGCACACCCGACTGATACACGAGAAGCTTCGTGTCCAGCCGGCGCGCCTCGGCGCGCAGTACGTCCGCACGCCTTGGATCGCCGTCGAACGCGCGCATCGTCTCTGTCACGAGCAATCGACGCGCTGCCTGCGCATCGTCGACGAGCTGGCGCCATGACCACACCGCGAACGCCGCCGCGGGCACGAGGAAGAACAGGAAGAGCGCAATCGACAGTCGCGCACGATAGCTGCGGATGTTCCGACGCTGAAGTCGAACCCATCGCCCCACCCGACCGTCCGCCAGCGCGCCAACGAGCCACACCAGCGCGACCATCGCAAGGTCTACGATGACGAGCAGGCCTCCACGCGGCACGAGGGTGTCGAGTCCCCGAAGGTCGACCTCGAGATGCGCGCGTGCAGGCGCACCGGCATTCGCCAACGGCCAGTCGCCGTGCAGTTCCGTGCCGACGCGAACCCATCGAATGGCGTTGCGCGGGGCGAGCGAATCGCCGATGACCTGCACCGAGTACGGCGGCTCAATTCCAGCTGTCGTCGTCAGGCCGTACCAGCGCGCATATGCATCCGTGCCGATCAGGCGCGTCTTCGGCGCAACGACGATCGTCACCGCCCCTCCGGCCATCGGAACGGCGAACACGCGAAGACCGTAGATACCGCCATGAGTCGCCACTTGCACGGGCGAATCCCGCCGCTGTGCGGCGATGGCGGCCATTGCCACGGTATCGAACGGAACACTGAAGGGCGCCGATCCGAACACCGCCACGAGGTTCGCATCCTGCCAGGACATCAGCGCCACGGGATAGCCCGATGACGCCAGGGCGGACGTGACGTAACGCTCCAGAAGTTCCTGCGGCGTGCGCGGCATGCTCTTCCCCCGCATGTCGACCGCGAGGCGTTCGCCGAGCGTGACCCCATAGGCGTCCGGCGCGCCGATATTGCGCACGTCTCGCTCGGCGAGCTCCACTCGTCCGCGTGAGGCGCTACCCCAGACGAGACTCGTCGCGGCCAGCGCCGCAACCAGCGTCGACGCCATCAGGGATCGTCGCGCCGGGCGCGCAAGCACGACTGCGGCAACCGCCAACGCCCACACGAGCGTGTACCATTGCGGCCATTGTCCGGGCGCCTGCCACACGATGGGCGCGAGTACCGCGGCACCGAGCGCGATCGCTGGCCCGAGCCAACCGGGAGCGCCACGACTTCCGCGCAGTGTGCGCCGACCAGCCCAATTGGCAACGACGAGCAGTGCGGTGGCCGCGAGCGAGAGCGGCACGCTCCAGATCAACCAGAGCGTGAAGCTCGCACCTTCCGCCGGCGGATGAATGCCGCGGGCGAGCGCCGGAATCGCGTAGGGCCCGGCGCCGATCGTCACGACGGCGATGAACGCGGCGAGCGCGCGCGGCATGCCCTCACCGATACGCCGCTTCGCCATCATCACGAGCAGTAGCGCCGTCGCGGACGTGAGCCCCAGCGCGGCCGCATTGGCCGTGTACGCGGTGCCGGGAAGGAAATACACGGATGGATCAAACAAGCGCGAACGTGTCGAGAACTCGCTCAGCCGGATCACGGCGAAGCAGCGCAGCACGACCGCGGCAGCGGCGAGAATGATCAGCCCCCCACCCGCGCGGGCGATGCCCACCAGGAAGGTGAGCAACGCGAGCAGGAGCGCGACGCCAGCGCGCACACGTGCGCGCTCGAGCAGGCGGAATTTCACTTCGCCCGCAGACGGGATCAGGGCTCGTGCGACGAACAGTGGGCGCCCATGATCGAGGTAACGGAGCTCATCGTCCTGCGGCGGGTTGCTCGGCGGAACGATCTCGAACCCTTCCGCCACCTCGCCACTCGCGAGCCGCTGAGCTACACCGCGCGTCAGGTGGTCGGCTGGGGAGTAGGCGTAGAGCAACGAGGCTGCCACGACGCGGACGCCGCCACTGTCCTCCGACACGTAGAGCGTCAGCCCGAACGCCGTCTGCGCGATCCCCACGGGCGCGCGGAGCCGACGGGGATCCGCGTGCAAGGTGCCCGCCCACGTGAACAGCGAGTCGCCGTGAAACACCAGCGTCGCGCGGTGCTCCCGATCGGCAAGGTCGCGGTCGAGGAAGCGTCGCGAATCCGTCCGCTCGAGCGGCGCCCGTCGTGCGCGGCGGGCGATGACGCGCAGCGCGCGCAGCTCCTCGTCCACCCGCTGGCGCAAGCGCACACGCTGCGCCGAGGCTTCGACGCGCCCGACCTCCGCTGGCGATCGCGTGAAGCGGCCAAACCGCCACTGCGCGCGGCCGCCCACCAGGCAAAGGGTGCCGAGCGCCACCACCGCAATGGCAAAGAAAGTTCGACCGGCGCGCGGAGCGTGGCGCGCCAGCGCAATTGCACTCGCCCCCGTAGCAAAGGCACAGACCGCGAGATAACGTACGCGCGGCTCGGCGAGCCAACCGCTCGCGGCCAGCAGGGCCACAGCAAGACCCGCGGGCACGAGGGCCGCGCGCACGACTGCGGCTGTCGGAATACGCTTTTCGGTGTCGTTCAGAATGACCTACTCCGCGCCGGAAACGGCGACCGCCACGACAGGAAGCGCCGGGACACCACGCCGCATCAAGGAGATGCGGCCCGGCGAGATCAGGGAAGCACTCGCGCGCGACGTCCGTCTCATCATCCCGGTCGGAACCTGCGAGCAGCACGGCCAACACCTGCCCCTTGGCGCCGACACGCTCATCGTCGAACATCTCTCCGACGACCTGTCGGCCGAGTTCGGCATCCTCGTCGCGCCCACGATCGAGTACGGCGTCAACGTCGACACGGAGCGCGCCTTTCCCGGCAACGCCTCCATGCGCAAGAAAACGCTGCACCGCATGCTCAATGACCTGCTGGACACGTGGGAATCGACCGGGGTGAAGGAGTTCATTCTACTCACGGCGCACGAGCATGATCCCCATCAGGAAGCCCTGGCGACGGTCATCACGACCAAGGCACGCGTTCGCGTCGTGGACATCTTCTCCGTCGACCTGAAGTCATTCCTGGAAGGTCAGTCCGAGCCGATGCATGGAGACGAGGTCGATACATCACTGATGCTGTTTCTCGCACCACATCTCGTCCGGATGGATCTTGCCGAGGACTATATGATGTCGCGCGACGAGCTTCGGCGATACCGGCGCGGCTGGCTGCGCATTCCAAAGGGCAGCTCGGGCTCGATTGGGCGCCCCACCCTCGCGACGGCGGAGAAAGGCGCGGCGATTTACGCACATATTCGCGCCAAGGTGCGCGCCCACGTGTTCGTCGCTCCCGGGCCCGACCAGACAGCGTGACCCCGTTGTCATCCACCGTACGGTTAGGCAATCGCCGACAGACATTTCGTCTCCCCTGTCAGACGAGCAGCGCGAAGCGCGAGCGAGCGGGTCGGAGTGGCAAACAGTCCGATCACCGTTGAAACCTCATCGCCGACGCCGCGTACGTTACGGTGACCCAACATACAGGACTCTCTCTCCAATGCGTACTTTGGTGCTCGCGCTTGCCGTTGCCGCTGCCCCTTCACTCCGCGCGCAGACTGCTCCGGCCCCCTCCAGCGCACAGCTCACCCTGGACGACGCGATCACGCTCGCCAGGCGCAATAATCCTGTCTACCTCTCGCAGTCCAGCGCGCGCCGCACGGCAGACGCGGCCGTCCGCAGTGCACGAGGAGCGCTCCTGCCGTCGGCGGATGCATCGTTCAGCACGCGCTACCAGCAGGCCGGCCAGCAGGTCTTCAGCGGCCAGTCGTTCAGCAACAGCTCGGCCACGTTGCAGTCTGGATACAACCTCGGCCTCACCTACCGCATCAACAGGTCGACGTTCCTCACGCCGAAGGCGGCCATGGCCAATCGCGATGCGGTCGAAGCGGACATCAGTGGCTCGGCCGAGCTCCTGAGGTCGAACGTCACCACGCAGTATCTGAGTGTGCTGCAGGCACAGGCGCGCTCGGCGCTTCAGGATACGCTGGTCAAGACGGCGCAGGGTCAGCTCGACCTTGCCCAGGCCAAGGTTGCCGTCGGCTCCGGCACCTCCCTCGACATCCGCCGCGCGGAAGTGGCGTTGGGACAGTCTCAGGTGGCCCTGCTGCGCGAGCGCAACAACGTCGAGATCGAAAAACTCCGTCTCTTCCAGCTGATGGGTGTGGAGCAGCCAGAGAACGTGCAGCTCGTCACCGACTTCCGCATCACGACACCGAGCTTCAATCTCGCGTCGCTGCTGGACGATGCCCGTCGCGCAAATCCAGCCATCGTTGCCCTGAGGGCACGCGATCGCTCGGCGGAATTGAACGTGCGCGTCGCAAAGTCGGCCTATACGCCAACCCTCGGGCTCAGCACGGGCCTGGGCGGCAACTCGTACCAGTACACGAATAGCGACTACCTCGTCGGGTTGGCGCAGTCGCAGGTACTGGGCGCTCAGGCGGGGTGCTTCCAGCAGGACTCCATCCGCGTCGCGGTTGGATTGTCCAGCTCGAACTGCAACTCGGCGCGCTACCAGTTCACAAACGCACAGGCAGACGCGATTCGCTCGCAGAACAGCCAGTTTCCGTTCAACTTCAACCGGTCGCCGGTTGCGCTGAGTGCGTCGCTCTCGATTCCGATCTTCGACAATTTCGGGCGGGAGGAGCGGGTGCAGCAGGCCCAGGTGCAGAAGGAGGAT
>JBBQFW010000062.1:0-15861 GCA_038322445.1 Gemmatimonadales bacterium | reverse complement strand
CACAGCTTCACGCCCCACGTGATGCCGAGGAGCGCTCCGACGGCGACGATCACGAGAACGATGCGACCGCGATTGCTCGGCGCCGGCTCGGGCGCGACGGTGAGCGGCGGACGTGCTGCGGTATCCTGCGGTTGCGTTGCGGTGGCCATGGTCGGATCGAGCGTGCGAGTAGAAGGAAGGCGGAGGAAGGGCGGTCAGTCGATCGTGGCAATGGATCCCTGCGCTCTCGCGAGTGCCACGCGCGAGGCCTGATACGAAGTGAGCGCGTCCACCACCTGCGTGCGGGCGGTGTTGAGCGTGATGGAGGCGGTGATCACGTCGGCATTGCCAGACACGCCCGCCTGAAAGCGCTCCCGCGCCTGCGCGACTTCCTGCTCCGCGAGCGCCAGACGCTCGCGCGCCGCACTCACCGCCTCGGCGGAGGATCGGAGGTTCAGCGTCGCCGAGCGGACGTCGGCCTCGACCTGCGAACGCAGGTCACGGGCGCGGATCTCGAGATCGCGGGCGGCGGACACCTGCTCCGTCACGCGCGCCTCTCGACGGAACCCGTCGAAGATCGGCAGCGAGAGCTGGATGCCCCAGTCGTACGTTGGCAGGTAACTGCGGCCGTTGCGCTGGCTGAGTCCTTCGCCGGCAAACACGCCGATCGTGGGAAGCCGTTCGTCGCGAATGGCGTTTGCCTGCTCCCGCGCCGCGCGGGCCTGCAGGTCGAGCGCCTGGACATCCTTGCGGCTGCGCACGGCGGAATCGAGCGTCGTGCCGCCGCCGGCGTTCGGCGGAGATGGCAGCGTGGCCAGCGCGTCAACGAGCTCGAGACGCACCAGCGGCAGCCCAAGCGCGCGGGCGAGGTCCACGCGCGTGCGGTCTCGCTCGTTGCGCGCGACGATCAGCTGCGTGCGAGCGCCGGTGAGCTGCGAACGAGCCCGTGTGACGTCGAGCGCGACGCCCGTGCCTGCCTTCAGCTGATCCTGGGCGATACCGAGCAGCTCCGCCGCGAGCGTGGAGTCGGCGAGACGTGCGGTGAACACGGCGTCGGCGCGGAGCACCGAGAGATAGGCGTTCGCCGCGATCGTCGATGCCTGGTCTGCGAGACTTGCGACATCGGCATTCGCGGCCGCGACGCCAGTCCGCGCCGTCTGCACTCGCGTCCGCGCGGCCGGATCATACAGCGATTGCGAGATGCGAGCGCGCGCGTCGAACGTGTTCACCGGTCCGAGGATCGATCCATTCGGGTCGAAGAGCGGCTTCTGTCCCGGCACTGTCGGAAACTCGATCGGAAACGTCGCACTATTGATCGTCGAGCCACGCTCGACGACCGCCGCCGAAATGTTCGGGAGCAGGTCCGCGCGACGTTCGGTCACGCGCGCCTTCGCGGCATCGACGCGCGCCATCGCGCCCTCGACCGCGGCGTTCTGCCGCGCGGCCAGCCGCACGGCGTCGCCCAGCGTGAGGCGAATGGCGCTGTCCGCAGCGGCCTGCTGGGCGGAAGCGCTGCGCGCCACGCAGGCGAGCAACGCGATCACGAGGGTGAGGATCGCGCCGGCGGTGATCGGTCGGGGAAGGTGGCGGCGGTTCATGTCAGGCACGTGCGGTAACTCCCGTGAGAGTCGGGCTCATGGCGTTGAAGAAGAAATCGCGAATCTGCTGGAGCAGGACGTCCGCGGGAACGTTCTGGATGTTCTTGAAGCAGCGTCGCTGGTGAAACCAGATGGCATGGGTGATGAAGATCGCGCTCAACATCCGGGCGCCAACGAGCGGGTCCATCCGGCGGAAGCTTCCGGCGTCCATGCCACGCTCGAGGATTCCGCACACCAGCCGCTGCGCGCGCTCGATCACTTCGGTTGCATAGAACTCGGCGAGATCCGGAAAGTTGTTGAGCTCCGAGCCGATCATGCGGTGCATGGCTGGAAACACCGGTGAGCGGAGGTAGGTCCAGTAGCTATCCATCCACGTGTTGAGCGACTCCGACGCGTCGCGCTCGGTCTTGAAGGCGGTTTCGGCGCGCGCGATATACGCGACCACGGAGGAGCGCACGACCTCGCGAAAGAGCTCTTCCTTGTTCGGGAAGTAGAGATAGATGGTGCCCTTCGACAGTCCGGCCCGCTTGGCGATATCCTCGAGCCTCGCGGCAGCAAGTCCGTGCTCGGCGAAGACTGCCAGGGCGGCGTCGAGAATCTGCTTGGGGCGCTCTTCAGGGAGCCGACGCCAGCGCGGTTCGGTTGAGACTTCGGACATTGCCTAGATGACTTACTGGTCAGTTATGAAAGGTGCTGTCGAGCCAAATCGTTCATGGAAGTGCATCGGGTATTCATTAATGACTGGTCAGTAAGTTATCTGAGTTTAGCCATCTCGTCAACCGGCGAAAGCCATGCCTCGGCAGCGGAGAGTTCGATGGAGTCGAGCGCGATCAGGATTGAAAAAACACCTTACCCAAGGCGACGTCCGCCGGCGTGAGACCGTGCGACGCGGGCTGCCAGGCGAGCTCGACTTCCGCGCCGCCGTCACGCAGGATCGCGGCGAGACGTTCGCTCCCCGGTCGCGAGATCACGGGGTCGAATTGGCCGGCGCTGATGACGACGCGCTTTCCGGCGACCGCCACAGGCCCCTGCGGCTCGAACGGCACCATGGCGCGATAGAGCACTCCGCCCGCGACGACCTCCGGACGTGAGAGCAGCAGGCTCGCTGCCACGTTCGCGCCATTCGAATAGCCCACGGCATACAGGGATGACGTCGCAAAGCCGTAGGCCGACGATGCCGCCACGATGAAGTCCGCAAGCTCCGTCGTCCGTCGATGCAGGTCGTCGATACCGAATACGCCTTCCGCCAGCCGCCGGAAGAATCGGGGGGCACCCTGCTCCAGCACATTGCCGCGGGGGCTCAGCAGCGCCGAGCCCGGCGACACCATCCGGCCGAGGGGGAGCAGGTCGCTTTCGTCACCCCCGGTGCCGTGCAGGAGCAGCAACACGGGCGCGCCGTGCCGGCTCGACGGTTCCCATCGGTGGACGTGAAGGTCGAGGGCTTCGCTCATGGTACCCACGCGTTCGTGGCGGAATCGCTGAACGGATCACCGTCAGTCGAGGCCAACGGTGCCGCCAGGACGAACGTGATCATGCTGCCGCCGACGCGACTGCGCGGCATTGGCTGCGGTCGCGACAGCGGGCGAGGGTGGATCGATCAGGTTGGTTTGCATGATGTACTCTCCGTTGTAGAACTTTGCGATATCAAAATATTAGTTCCAGAGGGACTCACATCCATCGTCATTCGTTCGCCGCGCTTCCGAGCTTGCGGCAAATCCGTCCGAGTTCGCGCTGCTCATCCTCCGTCAGCGCGCCCAGGAGCGCGGTCACCCGCGCGACGTGCACGGGAAACGCATGGGCAACGAGTGCGCGTCCCTTCCCCGTGAGATCCGCGATCTGCACCCGTCTATCCGTCTCGTCCCGTATCCTCGTGACCAGCCCGTCGCGCTCGAGGTTGTCGACGATCGTGGTGAGGTTGCTGCCGCTGCGAAGGATCTTCTGGCACAATTGCCCCAGCGACATCGGCCCGAGGTGGAGCAACGCCTCCAGGACTCCGAACTGGCTCTCCGTGATTCCGAAGTCCTTCTGAAGCGGCGGCATCAGCCGCGCCTGAACCGAGTTGAGGCTTCTGGTCAGCATGATGATGGTGTCGAGGGCGAGCACTTCGCCTGGCGTACCCTTGAATCGTGTCGGCATAGTTCGTCATCCAAATTTTTGATATCGAAATCCCTATTTCTTTTCACCATGAAAGCAAGCGCAGGCAAATGAGTGCCGGGCCAGCTCATGCTGCACACCAGCCGACCCGCTCCCACATCCTGAAACCGTGCCTTGAGATGCGGTCGTCATTCCCGCGCACGCGGGAATCCATGCTCACAAGGCCCAAATGGATTCCCGCTTTCGCGGGAATGACGAGTTTCAGGATGGCACTGACTAATTTCTCGACATGCCACAACCCGGCGACAACCCACAGAAAGTCCGGCTCGACAAGTGGCTCTGGGCCGCGCGCTTCTTCAAGACTCGCTCGCTCGCCTCGGACGCAATCGGCGGCGGAAAGATCACGGTCAACGGCGACCACGTGAAGCCGGCCAGGGCCATCCAGCCGGGCGATGTGGTCAATGTCCGTCTCGGTCCCTACGAGCACGTGGTCGAGGTGCGTGGACTCAGTGAACGACGCGGGCCGGCGTCGGTCGCTGCCACGCTGTACGAGGAGCGCGCCGCAAGTGTCGCTGCCCGTGAGAAGCTTGCCGAGCAACTACGAATGGCGCCCGCCGCTTTCGTCTTCGAGGAGAAGGGTCGCCCGACCAAGAAGGACCGGCGCGACATCGAGCGTCTTCGCGACGGTCGACGCGACTGATTCCTCAGGTGCGCTGAAGACTCTCGGCGACCGAGGCCAACGCTTCCGGGTCAACGCGATGGCCGCCAGCAAATCGATGCGCATGGAATGCCACCCCGTCCGATGAGAGGCGCTCTGCTTCGCGCGCAACGGCCTCGGGCGGCACCATCGTGTCGGCATCCCCTGCCACGAGCGTGATCGAGGCGCCGCGCAACTGGGCAGCCCACGTTGGCAGCTCGAGCTCAGGAGGGATACCTCCCGCCCAGAGCACCAGGTGGTCGGCGCGCAGGTCGCTCGCGGCCAACCAGCGACACACCGTCGCCGTCCCCTGGGAAAAGCCGAACACAACCAACCTTGGAGACGCACCGGAGATATGCTGGCGCACTTCGGTGGCGACGAGGTCGAGATACGTGAGCTGATCCGCGATCTCGGCATCGCGATCTTCCTTCGTCATCCAGCTGGCGCCGACTCGCGGATTACGCTGGTCGCGGCGCTCGGGAATGGGGTCAAGGTAGAAGCGCGACAACGCCTCCGGGGCGACAATCAATCGCGTTCCATCATCGAGCCCGGCGAATTGCCCCAGGAAGCGCGAGGCGAGCTGGCCGTATCCATGACACACGATCCACACCTCGCGCGGAAATCCATGCGTCGGGCCGAGCGTGTAGTACCGCGCGGAGCGTGGAACGACGATCCGGTGATGGTTCAACGCGCGGACATTGGAATGACGAGCTTCTCGACCTGCGGCAGTGGGATATGCAGGCCACGGTCGTCGCGGAAGCGGAGCCCACTCGTCTCCAGGTGCGCTGTGCCGGCCAAGATCTGCCGGCCCAGCGTGAGTGTTGTCTTCGCCTCTGCGCCCACAGACCTGTCTAGCGCTTGAGCGGGAGTGTCGGCGCGCCAGCGGCCGTGGTGGTGGTGCGCGCCGACGCAAGCAGCGCGTCCTGCGTCCGGACTGCCTGAAGAAGCTGCACGGCCTTCGAGAGCTGATGGTCTTCCACGAGCGCACGCTCCTTCGCGCCGGCGTCGCCGAGCACCAGGCGTGCGACACGACGATCGAGCTCGCGATCGAGCAGTTTCGCCGTCACGCCGTCGAATTTCGGATCGGTGACGACGCCAGCCGCCGTGAGACGTCGCTGCAGTTCCGCATGAATGGCCGGAGTGACGGTGAACGTCTTCGGTGATCCCTTCAGCTCGAAGGCGTACTGATTGAGCGTCGTGATCCAGGCCTGCGCCTTCGGTGCCACCGAGCGATAGTACTCCTGCTCGATTGTTGGCAGGGTGTCGTCCGGAACGATGACGTCGGGGGTGATGCCACCGCCGCCATAGATGACGCGACCGGCGTCGGACTTGAAGACCGGCTTTGCCTTCTTCTCTGCTTCAGTCTCGAGCGAGTCGGGCTTCGTTTCGACCAGCCGCCCGTCGATGAGCTTGCGCTCGCGATGAATGCTGCGACCGCTGGGCGTGTACCACTTGCCCGTCGTGATCTTGAGTGCGTAGCCACCCTCCAGCGGGAACACCGACTGCACAAGACCCTTGCCGAAGCTCGTCGTGCCAAGAACGAGCGCACGGTCGTGATCCTGCAGTGCACCCGCGACGATCTCGCTCGCGGAAGCCGTATTGCCATCGGTGAGAATGACGAGCGGTGGCTGTGCCGCGAGATGATCGCGCGTTGCGCGCGCGATCTCGTCGGGCGTGTTGCGGCCGCGGACGTTCACGATCGGCTGGTTGTCCTTCAGGAAGAGCGACGCTACGGCCAGCGACTGCTCCACGATGCCACCGCCGTTGTCGCGGAGGTCGAGCACGAGACCCTTGGCGCCCTCAGCGACGAGCCTGGCCGCCGCCGCCTGGACTTCCTCAGCGGTGTTCTCGTTGAATGTCTGGAGCGGGATGTAGCCGATATGATCGCCGATGATCATCGAGTACGGCACCGCCGGCACGTGGATGACGGCGCGCTTGAACGACAGCTTGATGGGCACGGTGACGCCGGGCCGGGCATACGTGACATTGACCGTGGACCCCGGTGTGCCGCGCAGCGCAATCGACACACTGTCGATCTTGGTACCGCCGGTAACGGGCAGCGTATCCACCTTGATGATCTGGTCACCCTCGAGGACCCCACCCTCCTCGGCCGGCGTGTGCGGGAAGACGCGTGCAACGGCGATGCGCGTGCCGCCGGGTACCGTCTGCGCCTCGAGCAACATGCCAACGCCACCATAGCGACCGCCGACACTGCGGTTGAACACCTCGTTTTCCTTCGGCGGAAGGAGCTCGCTATATGGGTCGTTCAGCTCGCGAACGAGACCCATGGACGCCTTCTCGAAGATTGCGGAGCCCTGGAGCGAATCCACGTACCGGTTCGCCACGATGGAGAGTACCTGCTCGAAGAGCCGCGGCGTCGAGCGGGCGGGCGCACCCCGGAGGAGAAATCCTCCGGCGGCCATGGGGAGCAGCAGCAGCGAAGCGACGGCCGCAGTACGTGGGCGAACCATTTCGAACGACCTCGGAAGGGGGACAGCAGCGGAGTGACACGTCCTGCGTCACCCCAATAATGTAGCAAATCGGTGCGGGGACAGCGCCTCGGCGCACTAAGGCCGAGTGACCGACGCGAGTTTCCACAACCCGTTGATCATGTCAGAGGCATACAGCGCACCGTTCACGTATTGGACACCCCATACGTACACCGCGGTGCCCCGATCGGTCAGCCCAATCCGGAGCTCGCGGCCCATCTTCCTCAGGTCACAGAGGGGAACGGTGCTGTTGAGCGGCATGGACTTCTGCGCGTCGGTACAGGTGCCGAGGTCGCCGCGGACGTCGAGTGCGCGAACGCCGGCGTTGTAGTAGGCGGCGTAAAGGATGCCGTTCGGCTCGTCGACGGAGAAGTTGTGCGTTCCGGCGCCGCTCACGGAATAGAACGCCACTTCGCGGGGCGCCGATGGTGTGCCGACGTCGACCACGTGGACGTCGCCGACTGACGAAACGCCGATGGAGCCCGGCCCTTCCTCGCCGATGAACGCATACCGCGAGATGTTGGTAACGGGATCCTTCAACCACCAGATGTTGTGGACCTCGCCATTCACCGTTTGCAGGCGTCCGAGCTCGACCGGATTAGCGACGGTTCCTCCCTTGCCGCCACCGCCAATGTCCCAGATGGCGACGCCATCGTTCCACAGCGCGAGGTAGAGCAGGCCGTCGCGCACGAAGGTGTCATGCACGTACGGGCGGCCCAGCGTGCGTGTGAAGACGGTCGAGGGTGCCGCGGGATCGGTGAGATCGACGATGACCAACTGGGCGGCAACGCCGCTGCCGGGATCGATGGACAGGAACCCGTACAACTTTCCGTTCACGCGGCCGATTTCGGCCGTGTGCACCCCGAGGCTGACGCCCGCGGTGGTGCGCGACAACAGCACGGGTGCTCGCGGATTCGCGAGGCTGTAGACGAGGAGCGAACCACTCGATTCCGTCGCGACGACGAGGAGCGATCCGTCGTCACTCACGGCGATGTCGCCGAGCGTGCGCGCCGAGGGCACGATGACGGAGTCCACGAGTGCCGGGATGGGCCCCGTGACATTCCAGATGTAGAAGGCGCTCGTCAGGCCGCTGTTTCCCCAGGTCGTGGAGTATCCGGTGGTTCCGCGCACGAAGAGCTCAGCACTGTAGCGTGCGGGCTTGAAGTCGCCGCGGCCCAACACGGTCATGAGGGCCGGCGTGGCCGGCGGCGCCGGCGGCGCCGGCGATGTGGAATCTCCGGAGCAGCCCGCGAGGAGCACGAACCCGACGGTGGCGAGACGAACGCGTGAGATCAGTGACATGGGGCGAGAACGTGGTGGGATGTAGAGGACACCGTACGTGTGGAACCACCCTTAGTGGTGGTGCACCGCCGACCCGGATGACATGCTGGCGATGGCCGGTCCGCTCAGGTCGGCCACGCCATATCGCCCCATGCGGGCGTGTGGTGCGCCGAACCTGAGGCGAAATCCGGCAGTGACCATGGTCAGGCGTGACGTGCCGTACAATCGCTGCGGGGTGAACGCTGATTGTGGAAAACGTCCTGCCCCAGAGAGGATTGTACCCTCCATGAATGGTACCCCGGAAAGGCCGCCACGGGTCACATCCGGTGCCGCGAGATGAAGCGTTGCCGTGCTCCAACGCGTTAGCCCATTGATGCTCAGGTCCGAGGCTGGTCGCGGGGTGCGGAACGGCTCGGCCAGCCTGTCCTCCTCGGGGCGGTCCGTCCGCTCGAGCCGCAGGGCGACGCCGACTGGTCCAATCCGAAGCGCGCCCTCGGCGAGGGCGGACTCGTAGCCGTATGCGTCACTTCGGCGCACGGCGTCATGCGCCACCGTCTTCGCCCACTCGATGAGGAGGTAGCGAGTTCCATCGGGCGAGATGGATCGCGCGGAGATGCTCTGCTTTCGCTGGTCCAGCCCGATGCCCGTGATTTCCTCTGGCGACGCGACGCGCGCGTGGCTCGCCTGTAGCTCGAGTCCCTCGTGAGGAACTACCGTGGCGCGCACGGACCATGAGTCGCCGAAGCGGCTGATGCGCGGGAGCGACGACGGGTGCGTCGGCTCGTCGCCACCGAAGGTGCCGCCCTCCACGATCACGGGCCCGGCGCGCAGACCTCCGATTATCGTTGCGCGCTCGAGGATCTGCGCGAGGTGATGATTGACTGGAAACTTCACGATCGGTCGCATCATCGGGTCGTCCGTGCCGAACGGTGCAAAGCCGCGGCCGGCCGAGGCGGACCATGACAGTGGGCCGCTCGCGCCACGTCCGCCGAGCATGAGTTCGTGGATGTAGGTGTGCGGATGCCGCCGGTCGACGAAGCCCTCGCCATAACCGCCGGTGTTGAGCTCCCCGTTCGGCATCGTCAGGCCTTCTCCGTCGAGTGCGGCCGCGACGTCGCCATGGCCGTTGGCAAGGGAGCCTCGGAGCATGACCACGAGCTGGGATATCACGAGCTGGGTGAGCGGCGCACCGCCCGCCGATGGATTGGCACGCGTCACGAGTGGGATCGCCTGCACCATGAGGTGCGTGCGCGAGGGCGACGTGGTGTCGGGCGACGCGGGTACGGCATGCCCAACGTGCTGCGCGTTGGCGCTGGACGCGATGCACACAGCCAGACCAAAGGCGGCGATGAGGCCGGACGACGGAACTCGCATACGGATATCTTGGTCGATTCGGATTCTCGTACCCCGATTGGAGACACTGGTGCTGGCTCGGCTGCCGCGCTTGCAGGAAATCTCGGCAATGTCACGCCTCGCCGTGCCGATCGTGCTGGCACAGGTGGGGCTGATGCTCATGGGCGTGGTCGACACGCTGATGGTGAGCCGCGTGTCGGCGGCGGCGCTTGCCGCGGTGGCGCTGGGCAATCTGTACTTCACGGCCTTGATGCTGCCGGCCGCGGGGACACTCATGGTGCTCGACGCGGTGGTGTCGCAGGCGCTGGGCGCGGGAGATCACGAGGCGGCCGCTCGTGGCGTCCAGCGCGGCTTCCTGATGGCCGCGGGCATTGCGGCGGTGATGAGCGTGGTCCTCCTCCCGGCCACGTGGGTGATGTCATTGCTGCGGCAGCCGCCAGAATTGGTGCCGATCGCGGCATCGTACGTACGGATCTCGATTCTCGGCGGGCTTCCCTTCCTCGCCTTTGTGGTCCTGCGCCAGAGCCTGCAGGCGATGAGGCGGATGCGCGTAATGCTCGTCGTCATCGTGCTGGCGAATGTTTCGAATGGCGTGTTGAACTGGGTGTTCATCTACGGCCATCTCGGCAGCCCCGCCATGGGTGCGCCCGGGTCGGCGTGGGCGACGGTGGTGAGCCGGTGGATGATGTCGCTTCTGCTCCTTGGCTTTGGCTGGGGCGCGCTGCGGCCGGCGCTGGTGCCATGGCGCCGGGAGACGTTCCACGCGGCGCCACTCATGGCCATGGTGCGACTGGGCCTGCCGATCGCGTTCATGCAGGCGCTCGAGTACGGCGCGTTTGCGGCGATCGGCGTGCTGATGGGTGTGCTCGGGACGACGCAGATGGCGGCGCACCAGATTGCGATCAATCTCGCCAGCCTGACGTTCATGGTGCCGCTTGGCATCGGCGCGGCGGCCGCGGTGCGGGTAGGGCACGCGGCGGGGGCAGCGGATGCGGACGCGGCCCGCGAGAGCGCACGCGCCGCCATCGTGACCGGCGCGGGGTTCATGGGCATTTCCGCCGTTCTGCTTCTGCTGGTCCCCGCCGGCATTGCCGCGCTGTACACGAAGGACGCCGCGGTCCTCGCGCTTGCGGCTGCCCTGCTGCCCGTGGCCGGCGTGTTCCAGGTCTTCGACGGAATTCAGGCCGTGTGTGCGGGCGTGCTTCGTGGGTTGGGCGACACGCGCGTGGCGTTCATCATCAACCTTGCGGGCTTCTGGCTCGTCGGATTTCCGGTGAGTGTCCTGCTCGGGTTCCGGACGCGGCTGGGTGCGGTCGGATTGTGGTGGGGGTTCGTGGCGGCGCTCGCGGTCGTCGCCCTGTTGCTCCTCGCGCGGGTGCGGTCGAAGCTGAAGGGTGCAATCCAGCGTCAGGACATGGAGGGCGTGGTACTGCACCTCGCGACGGATGCCGACGCTTGAGGCGGGTGAGCGCGCGGATTGGATTGGTCGCGGGCCGTCCGTGGGTTGGCCAACCTGTGCTGGGGCAAGCGCTCCGACTCACCTCGGGTCAGAGAGCAGTCATGATCTTGCGGTTGTTCTCCGTTTTGGGCTTTCGCATTGGCTCAACGCAAAAGGGCCCCGAATTGGGGCCCTGCTGCACCACTCTGGCGTGGATGGTCAGTTCTTGTGTCGGAAGGTGATGCGTCCCCTGGTGAGATCGTAGGGGGAAACCTCGATGGTGACCCTGTCACCGGCGAGCACGCGGATCCGGAATCGGCGCATGTTTCCGCCGAGGGTTGCGAGCACGTTATGGCCGTTGGTCAACTGCACCCGGAATGTTGCGTTCGGGAGCACTTCCGTGACGGCGCCCTCGAGTTGAATCGCGTCTTCTTTCGCCATCCGTAGACTGCGCTGGTGCCCGAAGGCTAGCGCGAGCGCTCGGTGCGGCTGCGGCGACGTGCCGCGGCGGCCTTGAGCTGCCGAGCCTCACTCGGCTTCACGTAGTACCGCTTCTTCCGCAGATCCTTGAGGATGCCGGCTTTGGCGATCTTCCGCTTGAAGGCCTTGAGGGCCCAATCGAGGCGATCGCTTTCTTCGAGGTGGATCTCGACCATCAGTGCGTCCTTCCCAGAGTAGTGAGTACACGAGCGGCCGCAGTGTGGTCGCAGCCCTGAATATTAGAACGGATGCGTTCGGCTGTCAATCGACGAGTAGGAATACCGGGACAAAAAGACAGGAGGATGGGACATTCCATCGTCCCATCCTCCTGTCGCCTGGCTGTGTTGTCGCCCCTCAGTTCACGGGGACGGATGCTTCTTCACGTCGACATTGTTGCCGATGATGCCACCGAGGATACCGCCCGCTGCGGCGCCGATGATGCCGCCCTTCACGCTGTGGCTCGACGCGCCACCGATGATTGCACCCGCGGCGGCGCCGATGGCGGCGTCACGCTTCGTGTTCTTCTCCGTCACCTCGCCGCGAGGCGCGGGAGCGGAATAGGTGCCGTTGCTGTAGCCGCCGTTCGAGCCGCTCGACGCCGTGCGGTGATGCACGGTGCTCGTGTGGTGAACCGGCGCACTGGCACGCAGCGCTGGTGCGCCGGCAACCGGCGCTGCGGCAACCGCTGCGGCCCTGGTGCGCTCTGCAGCAGTGATGGAATCCAGCGTTGCCGTCTGCTTGGCCTGTGCCGCCAGGGTCAGGTCATTACTGAGCGTAGCGTCAGCGGGCTTGTCCTTGCTGCATGCTGCGGCCAGAACGAGGGCGGGTGCGATGATGAACGTCTTGACGGATGAGCGCATTGAACCTCCAGGTATGGATCGGCGAAGCGCCGAGATTACTCCTACACTGTATGGCAGGGCACGTGCCATATACCGGAGTCAGCAGACTACGTACACGAGGCGAGCTCGTGGGCGAGTCGGTACAGCTCCTGCATTCGTGCGCCCCGACGTCAACGGAGCAGACACGGCATGAGCAAGTTGCTGCGCGGCCTCGCCGCTGGGTACGGAGCGAAGAGGATGGGTGGAGGATGCTTCAGTACCGTACTCATCTTCCTCGTACTCTGGTGGCTGCTCGGCCATTTCGGCGTCTTCCGTTAATCCGGTGACGCCAGAGAAGGACCCCGCGACCGAACGCCGTTCCGAGGGCGAGCGTCGCGACGGAGGGAGTGAGGCAGGCCGGCGCGGTGGCAAGAAGAAGCCGACGCCACTGGTGTTCGTGCTGCGCTCGCTCGGGCTGGCCGTGGTCCTCGTGCTGGTGATCATCTATACCGTGATGAACACCAGGCCGATCTACTCCACGGGTGGCACGCTTGGTGACGAGCTGCGCAAGCACGCCCCGGGCGCGGCGACGGCCATCAATGGCAACGACACGTCGCACATCGCGCAGCTCATGGCGACGCCGAAGTTCCAGGCGGAGAAGCGGAATTTCTACGAGGACGTGATGCGGCTGAAGCAGGTGGACTCCGCACGCGCGGACTCCATCGCGCAGTTCGCGGTGCGCGAGGCGTATGTCCGAGGCATCTCGCCGGCCATCATCTTCGGTGTGATGCTCACCGAGAACTCGCGCTTCATCTCCACCGCGAAGTCGAATGTCGGCGCCGTGGGGTTGATGCAGGTCTACCCGAAGGTGTGGCTCACGAAGGAGCTTGGGTCGCTACTCGGGCGCGACTTGTCGAACGACTCGACGAACGTGAAGTACGGTGTGTTCATCCTGAGCCAGTACTTCCGCCCGCGCGACAAGTCGGGGCAGACGACGGAGCGCGACTGGCAGACCGCGCTGCTGCGCTACAATGGCTGCGTGCACGGCACGAACACGCCGCGCTGCCACACCTATCCGGACAAGGTGCAGAAATTCGTGGAAGGGTCGGCGAAATCGATCTGCGATGGCCGCGGGTTCTACGATTGCATCGCGAAGCCGTTCATCACCGGCCTGTTCGGCGCGACGAACGGCACGCAGGCGACCAAGACGTCGGTTTCGGCGGGCAATGTTGCACCGACGGCGGCTCCCGTCACACTGCCAGCCGCGCCCACACCGGCGGCGCCCTCACCGACGCCGGCGGCCCCTACCCCAATGCCGGTGGTCGCAGCGGCCACAAAGACCGCAACGGCTGCCAAGACCGCAAAGACCGCAAAGGGCAGCACCAAAGCCTCCGCGAAGGGGAGCGTGAAGTCGGCTTCGACGAAGAAATCGACCGCGAAGCGCACCACCGCTACCAAGGCGGTCGCCAAGAAGAAGAAGCCGAGAGCCGAGAAACCGTCGTCGCCCAGGCTGAAGGCGCCGACCGCGCCAAAGATCAACGTCCTCATTCCGTCGCTCAGCTAGTCTAGTCTACTGTCCATCCTGAAACCGTGCTTTTGAAATGCGTTCAGAATGGAGACCAGCTGGGCGGCACGTGGTGGCCGCCGCGGTGCATCAGGCGTGCAGCGCCTCGCTCGCCGCGCACTCGCTCTCGAGCTGCAGCGTGACATGCGTGATCCCGAAACCCTCGCGCAGCCGGCCACAGAGATCCGGGAGCACGTCGCGATCGGGACGCGAGCCGTCGACGGCAATGTGCGCCGAAAGGGAGATCCGTCCGCTCGTGATCGACCAGATGTGCAGGTCGTGCACAGTCGCAACGCCGTCGACTCCCGCGAGCGAATCGCGCACCTTCGAGGGCTCGATGCCGCTTGGCGTGCCTTCCATGAGGACGTCGACGCTCTCACGCAGGAGCGCCCACGCGGACCAGCACACGAGGAGTGCGATCACGACCGAGGCCGCGGGATCGGCCCAACGCCAGCCGAGGTAGACCACGGCGGCACCAGCGGCGACGGTGCCGATATTCCCGAGCGCGTCGGTGGCCACGTGGAGCCATGCGCCGCGAATGTTGAGGCTCGCATGGCGTCCGCCGCTGAGCACCCACATACCAGCCAGGTTGATGAAGAAGCCGCCGGCGGCGATCACCATGACGGTGCGCCCCGCAACATCGGAGGGCGTCTGCAACCGGCGGTAGGCCTCGACGCACACCCACACCGAGATCGCGATGAGCGTGGCCGCATTGGCAAGGGCGGCGAGGATCTCGGTGCGGTGATAGCCGTACGATCGTGCGGCGGTGGGCGGCTTTCGCGAAATCCAGACGGCGAAGAGGCTCAGCGCCAGGGCGGCGACGTCGGAGAGCATGTGGCCCGCATCGGCGATGAGCGCGAGCGAATGCGAGTACCAGCCGCCAACCGCCTCGGCGAGCATGTAGGCGGCTGTGAGCAGCAGCACGACGACCAGGCGACGCGCGTTGTTGCCATCGTCCGCATGGTGGTGGTGCGCGTGACCGGGCCCGTGGTGATGGCCGTGATGATGATGACCCATGCAGGAAACTAGCACGGCCACCCGTCGGTGACCCAGCCCGCCGTCAGCCTTCGCGCAGGGCCTTCAACTGTCGCGCGAGCTCCGCGCGCGGCTGGACGCCGAGCCGCGAATCGAGGCTGCTCTCGAGCTCAGCGAGCAGGATGCTCGCGCGCTCGTACGCGGCGCGTCCGCTGTCCGTGACGGCAGCGCGAATGGTGCGGCGGTCATCGGGATCAGCCACGCGGGCGACGAAGCCGTCGGCCTCGAGCCGGTCCACCAGCTGCGTGACGTTCGACTTTCCGCAGCAATGCCGCTCGGCCAGGTGCGAGAGCGAGAGCGGCTCGGGCGCCATGACGAGGTGACGCAGCGCACCCAACTTCGCGAGCGACAGCCCGACCTCCGACAGCGCGCCCTCGGCGCGCGCCTCGACGGCGCGGGCCGCGTCGAGCAGGAGGAAGGTGAGGGCGCAGCCTGGCGTGGTGCGGTTGTCGCTGCAGTCAGACATGGCGAAGTCGTTGTGCCCGCGTCGCGGGAATGGTGTCGATAATTGGTACCTTTCACGCGGGTGTCAACACCGCGACACCGAACGCGAGGGCCTGGATGCTCGAGGCTCGAGGCTTGCCGCTAGCATTGTGACAGCGGTCGCGACAGGCAAAGCATTTGCGCGTCGTCGCGCCACTATAGTCTACCCACTGCCCCGCTCATGTTCCGTCTCCTTGCCACCAGGCCCGCGATTGTTGCGGTCGTCGCGCTCTCGTCGGGCCTCCTCGTTGGCTGCGCCGACAAGGCGCCGCCCGCATGGTCCGCCGCGCCCAAGTCGGGCACCGTCGCCGCCGGCGAGGTCGCCGACACTACGGGAAAGAGGCAACTCGTGGGCGCCGCGAACGCTCCGGCCGGGACCGGGCCGGTGGCAACGGGCTCGTCGTCCACGCCGGCGCAGGATGCGAGCCTTCCGACAAGCGAGGTGCCAAAGCGTTCCCATCGTGACAGCGTGGCGCTCGCGAGCATGACCAAGCCTGATTCTGCGCTTGACCGGAAGTGGCCGGTGAAGATGGCAGCGCCCCTGCCGGGCGC